>NZ_JBRRET010000014.1:0-86012 GCF_056760435.1 Stenotrophomonas sp. STEN008
GCTGGGTTTTGTTTATAACACACTGGGGCTGGGGCCCCCTAAAACCCATCGTTGGGGGCTGGGCCGCGCCACCCCGGCCGCGGACACCCCTGCACAACCCACCCGCCCGGCCACGGACAGGTTCCGTGCGCGTCAGCCACGGAGTGAAGAAGGAAAAGCGAAAAGCGGGTCGCTTCGCTGCGCTTGCTCGGAGCGGAGCATGGCTCCGCTCTACAGAGGATTCATCGACCTACGAAAATTCATCTCCTGGACGAATTCATCCACGCAAGACGTGGACCAACCAGACGCGCCAGGAGACTGTCGGAGGTGGGGCGGGGGGGGGGGGGGGGGGGGGGGGGGGGGGGGGGGGGGGGGGGGCCCCCCCCCCCCCCCGGGGTATGTGCGCGCCCCCCCCCCCCCCCCCCCCCCCCCCCCCCCGCCAAACCCTCGGCCCCGCTGTTGCTGTTGCCGTTGCCGTTGCTCCGGCTTCAACGGCGGGTGCAGGGCCGCAGGCCCTGCAATGCAGAACCCCTTACTTCACCCGCAGGCGGCTGTGCCGGAAGCCGTAGCAGAAATAGATCACGAACCCGAAGAACGTCCACACGCCCATCAGCATCCAGTTGTGCATGGTCATCGCCGACAGCAGCGCCAGGCAGCTGAGCACGCCCAGGCTGCAGATCAGCCACGCCATCGGCATGCGGAACGGGCGCGGCAGGTCCGGTTGGGTGCGGCGCAGGATCAGCACGCCCGCACACACCGCCGCGAAGGCGATCAGCGTGCCCATCGAGGTCAGTTCGCCGAGCACGTCCAGCGGGAACAGCGCAGCCAGCAGGGCGATGCCGATCCCGGTGATGACCGTATTGATATGCGGAGTGCGGTACTTCGGATGGATCCGGGTGAACACGGGCGGCAGCAGGCCATCGCGACCCATGATCATGAAGATGCGCGGCTGCGCGATCACCATCACCAGTACGACCGAAGAAAGGCCGACCAGTGCCCCGATTTCCACCACCACCCGCAGCCAGCCCAGCTGGGGATGCGCCGCGACGGCGGTGACCACCGGCTCATCGGTGCCGAGCAGGGTGTACGGCACCAGGCCGGTCATGACGGCCGCCATGGCGATGTACAGCACCGTGCAGACCACCAGCGAGAGCATCATGCCGATCGGCATGTCGCGCTGCGGACGGTGTGACTCCTGTGCCGCCACCGAGACCGCCTCGAAACCGATATAGGCGAAGAACACCATGGCAGCGCCACGCAGCACGCCCTCCATGCCGTACTTGCCGGGCCCCTGGTTCTCCGGAATGAACGGGGTCCAGTTGGCCGGATCGACGTACTTCCAGCCAACCACGATCACCAGCACGATCAGGCCGGTCTTGAGCACCACCATGGCCATGTTCATGGCCGAGGACTTGCTGATGCCCACGTAGCACAGCCAGGTCAGCAGCAGCACCAGGATGGCCGCGGGCAGGTTGGCGATCGCGCCGGTCGGGCGCAGCTGCCCGTCCAGCGGTGCGCTCACCAGCGCGGCCGGCAGGTGGATGTCGAAGTGACTGAGCAGGCTGAGGAAGTAGCCGGTCCAGCTGACCGCCACTGCCGAGGCGGACACGCCGTACTCCAGCACCAGCATCCAGCCGATGAACCAGGCCGAGAGCTCGCCGAAGGTGGCATAGGTGTAGGTATAGGCGCTGCCCGAGACCGGCACCATCGAGGCGAACTCGGCGTAGGCCATGGCGCAGAACGCGCAGCAGATGGCGGCCAGCACGAAGGACAGCATGATGGCCGGGCCGGCATGGTTGGCTGCGGCCTGCCCGGTGATGACGAAGATGCCGCCGCCGATCACTGCGCCGATGCCCAGGGCGGTCAACCCCCAGGGTCCGAGGTGGCGGCGCAGGCTCAGGCCATTGGCGTCTTCATGGGCGGCATGCGGGTGCTTGGTGGCCCAGAGTTGCTTGAACATGTGTGGGGATCTTGTCGATGCGCGCCGGGTGGGCGCGCGGGCGGAAACACTGGCAGGAGCAGACGGGCCGGCGCAGGGCCGGCCCGCAGGTTCAGGCGGACTTGGCCAGCTTGCTGTTGCGCATGCCGTAGCCGAAGTAGATCAGCAGGCCCAGCACCGTCCAGCCGACGAACAGATGCCAGTGCACCACGAAGGCCTGCCAGAACAGGAACAGGCAGGCCGCCGCGCCCAGCGGGCAGATGATCCACACCACCGGGACGCGGAACGGACGATGCAGCTCCGGACGGGTATAGCGCAGAACCAGCACGCCGATGCATACGGTCGCGAACGCCAGCAGGGTACCCATCGAGACCAGTTCGCCCAGCACGTTCAGCGGCATCAGGCCGGCCAGTGCCGCAGCGATCACACCGACCACGATCGTGGCCCAGTACGGGGTGCGGAAGCGGGCATGGACCTTGCCGAAGAACTTCGGCAGCAGGCCGTCGCGGGAGATCGTGTAGGCGATGCGGGTCTGGCCCATCATCATCACCAGCACCACCGAGGACAGGCCGGCGATGGCGCCGATCTCGACTGCGGTCTTCAGCCAGGACAGGCTGGCATAGGGCTCCAGCGCGGTGGCCACGGGCTTGTCGGTGCCCAGCAGGTGATACGGCATCATGCCGGTCAGCACGGCGCAGACGATGATGTAGACGAGGGTGCACACGGCCAGCGACCCGAGCAGGCCGATCGGCATGTTGCGCTGCGGGTCCTTGGTTTCGCCGGCTGCGGTGGAAACCGCGTCGAAGCCGATATAGGCGAAGAACACGATGGTGGCGGCACGGAACACGCCGCTCCAGCCGAACTCGCCGGATACGCCGGTGTTTTCCGGAATGAAGGGCTGCCAGTTGGCCGGATCGATGTGGGCGGCGCCGAAGCCGATGAACAGGCAGATCACGGTGACCTTGATGGCCACGATGATGGCGTTGACGAAGGCCGACTGGGTCACGCCGACGTACAGCAGGCCCGAGACCGCAGCGACGATCAGGACCGCCGGCAGGTTGAACAGCTTGCCGGAAGAGATGAACTCGCTGCCGGTCCATGCGATCGGTGCCGCACTGAGTGCGTCAGGGAACGGCATGTGCAGCGTGGTGGTGATGAAACTGATCAGGTAGGCCGACCAGCCCACCGCGACCGAGGCCGAGGCGAACAGGTACTCCAGTACCAGACACCAGCCGATGAACCAGGCCATGCCCTCGCCGAGCGTGGCGTAGGAGTAGGAGTAGGCGCTGCCCGATACCGGCATCATCGCGGCGAACTCGGCGTAGCACAGGCCGGCGAGTGCACATGCGATGCCGGCGAAGACGAACGAGAGCATCACTGCCGGGCCGGCGTGGTTGGCCGCGGCCTGACCGGTCAGTACGAAGATGCCTGCACCGATCACCGCCCCTACGCCAAGCAGGATCAGGTGTTTCGCCGTGAGGGTCCGTTTCAGCGTGGCTTCGCCGTCCAGGCTGCCTTCGATGGGTTCGCCGGCATCGACGTGCCCGGCCGGTTGCACCGGCTTGACCCTCAACAGAGCTTTCAGCATGCAGTACTTCCCTAATGATCGGTTTGGGGGCCGTCGATACGTTGCCGGCAGCCCTGAATGGTGAAGGCCGCGCGAACGGCCCGCTGTACCTTAGCCAAAGCTGAAGCCAACGCACAAGCGCAATCGCAACAATGAGCGGCGATAATGAACAGTATTTTTCCGAACCACCCCCATTCATGAGCCACACCGCCGAAACCCTTGCCGCGCTTGATGATCGCCTGCGCAGTCTGCTGCGGGACCATGCGCGCCTCGAGCCCGCCCACGACGCCCTGGCTGCCGAATTCGGCACATTGCTGGACGATCCGGAAGATCCGTTCCGGCGCGAGCGGTTGGCCGGCCACTTCACCGCCAGCTGCTGGCTGGTCAGCGCCGATGGCCAGCGCCTGCTGCTGACCCACCACCGCAAGCTGCAGCGCTGGCTGCAGCTGGGCGGCCACGCCGACGGCGACCGCGACCTGGCCCGGGTGGCGCTGAAGGAGGCAGAGGAGGAGTCGGGGCTGTCCGGGCTGGTGCTGGACGATCCGGCGATCTTCGACCTGGACAAGCACTGGATCCCCGAACGCGGGGACGTGCCGGGGCATTGGCACTACGACGTGCGCTTCGTGATCCGGGCGCTGGGTGGCGAGGACTTCGTGCTCAGCGAGGAATCGCTGGACCTGGCCTGGCGGCCGGTGACCGAAGTCGCGGCCGACCCGGAATCGGACGAATCGATGCAGCGCATGGCGCGCCGGTGGTTGGCGCGCTGACGGGGACGTCCACCTCATGCGCGGGCCGCCGGGCATGGCCCGGCGCTACCGTGATCGTGTGGACAGTGCCGGGCCGTGCCTGGCGAACCTTCAATCAATACAGGATGCGGGTGCGCAACGTGCCCGGAATGGCTGCCAGTTCTTCGCGCACCGCGGTGGCCTGCTCCTCGCTGGCGGTGATGTCGATCACCACGTAACCCACCTTCGGGTCCGTGCGCAGGAACTGGCCGTCGATGTTGACGTTGTGGCGCGAGAAGATCTCGTTGACCTTGGACAGCACGCCCGGCACGTTCTGGTGGATGTGCAGCAGGCGCAGGCTGTCTTCGTGTTCGGGCAGGGTCACTTCCGGGAAGTTGACCGCCGACAGGGTGCTGCCGTTGTCGCTGTAGCGCACTAGCTTGGCGGCGACTTCCACGCCGATGTTGTCCTGCGCTTCCAGCGTGCTGCCGCCGACATGCGGGGTCAGGATCACGTTGTCGTGGCGGGTCAGCGGTGATTCGAAGATGTCGCCGTTGCCCTTCGGCTCCACCGGGAACACATCCAGTGCAGCCCCACCGACATGGCCGCTGGCCAGCGCTGCGTCCAGCGCATCGATGTCGACCACGGTGCCGCGCGCCGCATTGATCAGGTGCGCGCCCTTGCGCATCTTCGCCAGCTCGGTGCTGCCGATCATCCACTGCGTGGCCGGGGTCTCCGGCACGTGCAGGGTAACGATGTCGGCACGTGCCAGCAGGTCGTCCAGGCTGGCCGCGGCACGCGCATTGCCCAGCGCCAGCTTGGTTTCCACGTCGTGGAAGATCACCTGCATGCCCAGCGATTCGGCCAGCACGCCGACCTGGGTGCCGATGTGGCCGTAGCCGATGATGCCCAGCGTCTTGCCCCGTACCTCATGGCTGCCGCTGGCGGACTTCGACCAGCCGCCGCGGTGGCATTCAGCGTTCTTCTGCGGGATGCCACGGGTCAGCATGATCGCCTCGGCGATCACCAGTTCGGCCACGCTGCGGGTGTTGGAATAGGGCGCGTTGAACACCGGGATGCCGGCCAGCTCGGCCGCGTCCAGATCGACCTGGTTGGTGCCGATGCAGAAGCAGCCCACCGCGATCAGGCGCTTGGCCTCGGCCAGCACCTCGGCGCTGAGCTGGGTGCGCGAACGGATGCCGACGATATGCGCCTCGGCGATGCGCGCCTTCAGTTCGTCCTCGGGCAGCGCCTTGGTGTGCGCCTCGATCTGGCTGTAGCCGGCGGCGCTGAATACCTCCACGGCGGTCTGGCTGACCCCCTCCAGCAACAGCACGCGGATATCCTGCTTCGGGAACGAGGTCTTCTTCGGCGACATGGGGCAACACGGCCAGTGGGACAGGGGCTGACCACTATGCCAGATCGGACCGCCCATGGTGCAGTGCGCAATTGGTTGCATCCGTAGCTATCTGTGCGGCACTGCGGGGCTGGACGCTGGCGCGTGCCACTGGCACGCTTGCCCGTTCGTCACGCACCGCGCTGGACCGACATGACCGATTCCCGCATTGCCTCGCTGCTGCAGGCCTGTCCCGGCCTGAAGCTGAAGACCGACCCATCCGACCTGGAGCATTACGGTCGCGACTGGACCCGGCGCTGGACGCCGGCGCCGCTGGCGATCGCGCTGCCGGCCACGGTCGAGGAGGTGCAGGCGGTGATGCGCTGGAGCGCGGCCGAAGCGGTTGCGGTCGTGCCCTCCGGCGGCCGTACCGGGCTGTCCGGCGGCGCGGTAGCCGCCCACGGCGAACTGGTGCTGAGCCTGGAACGGATGAACAAGGCCCTGGCCTACGACGCGGTCGACCGGACCCTGGTGGTACAGGCCGGCATGCCGCTCGAAGCGCTGCACAACGCCGCGCTGGAGCATGGATTGATCTATCCGGTCGACTTCGCCGCGCGCGGATCGTGTTCGATCGGCGGCAACATCGCCACCAATGCCGGCGGCATCCGCGTGATCCGGTACGGCAACACCCGTGAATGGATCGCCGGGTTGAAGGTGGTCACTGCCAGCGGCGAGCTGCTGGAATTGAACAAGGGCCTGATCAAGAACTCCAGCGGCTACGACTTCCGCCAGCTGCTGATCGGTTCAGAAGGCACGCTGGGCGTGATCGTCGAGGCAACGGTGAAGCTGACCGATCCCCCGCCGGCCAGCAACGTGATGCTGCTGGCGTTGCCCAGCTTCGAGGTGCTGATGCAGGTATTCGCCGCCTTCCGCGCGCGCCTGCAGCTGCAGGCGTTCGAGTTCTTCACCGACCGGGCGCTGGAACACGTGCTGGCACATGGTGCGCAGGCGCCGTTCGACGAAGTGCATCCGTACTATGTCGTGACCGAGTTCGCTGCCAATGATGAGGCACAGGAAGCCGCGGCCATGGCGGCCTTCGAGGACTGCATGGGCAACGGCTGGGTCAGCGACGGCGTGATCAGCGCCAGCGACGCACAGGCGGCCCAGCTGTGGCGCCTGCGGGAGGGCATCACCGAATCACTGGCGCGCTACAAGCCCTACAAGAATGACGTCTCGGTGCGTATCTCGGCGATGCCGGCATTCCTGGCCGAGACACAGGCGCTGATCGGCCAGGCTTATCCACACTTCGATGTGGTCTGGTTCGGCCATATCGGCGACGGCAACCTGCACATCAACGTGCTGAAGCCGGACGACACCAGCGACGCCGAGTTCCTTGCGCAGTGCGAGCAGGTGACCAAGCTGCTGGCGCAGGTGCTGGCGCGTTTCGATGGCAGCATTTCGGCCGAACACGGGATCGGCCTGGTCAAGAAGGGTTACCTGGACAGCACGCGCGGGTCGGCGGAAATCGCGTTGATGAAGGCGGTCAAGCGCGCGTTCGATCCCGAAGGGCGGCTGAACCCGGGCAAGCTGTTCGACGCCTGATCTGGGCAAACCCTTCACGCACCCGTTACGCTCCTCCCATTCCTTCAACCGGCCTTCGACCGATGATCCGACCGTTCCTGCTGATTGCCCTGCTGTCCCTGCCGCTGGCCGGCTTCGCTTCCAGCTTCGCCGGCACCTCGGCCGGTTCGGCAACCGGTGCATCGTCCGGCTCGTCGGGCAGCAGCTCGGGTGACGACAAGGTCGTGCGCGCAGCGCGCGATGATGCCGCGGCCTTTGTCGCCAGCGACGGCCATATCCGTGGCGCGCGCCTGCAGGCCGCGCTGGTCCATCTGCGCGAGCAGGACGCTGCCGCGCAGCAGCAGAGCGATCTGGAACTGGCGCGCGCCCTGCTGGCGCGTTGATCCGGGCCGCATGCCGCCCGCGGTTTCGTTTGCCGTGGCGCCGGCCGATGCACGGCTGAACGTCTTGCGTACGCGGGCAGCAGCAGATGCCGGCCGCGACCCGGCGCTGTCCAAGCGTGCCCTGCATGCAGGATGGGGTATCGCATTGGCGTGGCTGGCGATACCGGTGGCGCATGCGACCGACCGCCTGCAGCTGGACCCCGCAGGCCTGGACCCAACACAACAACGGCTGGCCCGGCAGACCCTGGCCGACGTGCAGTCGCTGCTGCCCGAGGGGCTGCTGCGCGCGTTGCCGCCGCAGGTGCAGGTGCGCTGGAGTGAGGCCCTGCCGGCCGATGTGCACGGTCGGGCCTTTGGCGGACGCGTGTCGCTGCGTCGCGACCTGCTGGATGAGGAGGTGCCCGGCGCCCGCCGCGCGCGACGCAGCGCGCTGGTGCACGAACTGGCCCACGTTGCCGACCGCAACGGTGCAGGCTGGTCGCGCAGCGCGCGCTGGCGCGATCTGTCCGGCTGGCAGCGCAGGCCGTGGCATCTGGGCCGCGGTGACAATGATTTCCGTGACCGCAGTCCGGATCCCTACGAGCTGACGGATGCGGCCGAGTACCTGGCAGTGAATGCCGAGCATTTCGTGCTCGATGGTGCGTTCGCCTGCCGCCGTCCAGCCCTGGCGCAGTGGTACCGGGCGCATTTCGGCACGCCGCCATCGCTGCCACGCCCGCACTGTGAGGCAACCCTCCCACTGCTGCAGGCCGAAGCGGAGGAGGGGGCAGCCTCGTTGCTGCAGCTGGATCCCGCGCGCGTCTATGCGGTGGACTACCTGTTCGCCGAAGGCAGCCGGCAGCCGATGAGCCGCTGGGGCCACAGCATGCTGCGGCTTGTCATCTGCCGGCCGGGCCGGACGCCGGGACCGGCGTGCCGGCTGGATCTCGAACATCACCGCGTGCTGTCCTTCCGCGCGTTCGTGGGCGATGTGCAGATTTCCAACTGGCGTGGCCTGACCGGCGACTATCCTTCGCGCCTGTTCGTGCTGCCGCTGCAACAGGTGGTGGATGAATACACCAAGGTCGAGCTGCGTGGCCTGCAGTCGCTGCCCCTGCGCCTGCAGCGCGAAGAAATCGCCAGCCTGCTGGAACGCACCGCGCAGGTGCATTGGACCTATGATGGACGCTACTACTTCGTCAGCAACAACTGCGCGGTGGAGACTGCGAAACTGCTGCAGGCCGGCGTGCCCCGGCTCGGCCAGGCCGGGCTCGCCCAGCTCACCCCGCGGGGACTGCGGCGTCGGCTGGCACGGCTGCATGTTCTGGACGACCAGGTCCTGGCGGATCGGGCGGGTGCGCAGGCGCAGGGGTATTACTTTGCTTCCGCGCGTGATCATTACCAGCAGCTTTTTTCCGTGGCTGCCACCCAGCTCGCCTTGCCGGCGCGCGACGTGCGCGCATGGCTGAATCTGCCCGCGCGCGAGCGCGGCCCCTGGCTGCTGCAGGGTGATCTGCGCGCAAGTGCTGGCCTGCTGCTGCTGGAACAGGCCGCGCAGCGACGCGCGGAGCTGCGCGCGCGTGATGTGCTGAAGCGTAGTCTGCTGGCGGCGCCGGAGAGCGCTGAGGCACGCAGTCTGCGTGAACTGCTGGACCTGAGCGGGCAGTGGCTGCGTCCTGGGGAGCTGCTGGCGGACGGCGGCTACGGCTTGCCGCTGCCCGAGGAACAGGTACTGCTGGCCGACCGCGTTGCGCTGGCCAGCGCCCAGGCGGTGCCGGCATGGCGGACCCTGCGCATGCAGCTGCGACAGCAGCTGCCGGCGTCGCAGCGGGGGGAACTCGATGACATCGACGCGAACCTGGCGGCGCTGGGTGAGCGTCTGCGACGGCAGGCGACGCCTACTGACGCGGCAGTTCGATGACGAAGCGGCTGCCGCCGCTGCCACCGGGCGCGCAGTAGACCTTTCCGCCATGTGCATCGGCAATGGCCTTGACCACGGCCAGGCCCAGGCCGCTGCCACCGCCCTGGCGCGAACGTGAACCGTCGGCGCGCATGAAGGGGCTGAAGATGTCCGCGTGCAGTGCCGGATCGATGCCGGGGCCCTCATCCTCGATGGCAACCTGCACGTGTCCCGGGGTGTCATGCACGGCGATCCGCACCCGGCCCGGGCTGGCGTAGCGGCGTGCGTTCTCCAGCAACGCAAGAAGCGCCTGCCGCAGGCGGGTCGGATCGCAGTGGGCGTTGTGCTCCTCGCGGCTGGTCTCCAGTTCCAGCACGAAGCCGGCCGCGCGGAACTGGGGATCGACCAGGGTCATCACCGAGTGCACTTCGGCCACCACATCGGTACGGGCGCGGCGCACGTCCAGCCGGGCGTTGTCCGCCAGGCTCAGCACGCGCAGATCCTCGATCAGCCGCGACAGCCCTTCCACCTGCGCCAGCAGGCTGCGGAACTGCGATTCGTCGGGGTGGAACACGCCTTCGGCCAGGCCCTGCAGGCGACCGCGCAGGATGGTGACCGGCGTGCGCAGTTCGTGGGCGATGGCGGCGTGCCACATCATCCGTTCGCTTTCCATGTGCTGCAGGCGGCGCGCCATCGCGTTGAAGTCGTCGACCAGCGCGGCGACCTCGCCGGGAGAGTTGCCGTCGGCGCTGGCACGTGCGCCCAGGTCGCCGCTGGCCAGCGCGCGCACGCTGTCGACCAGCGAATTCAACGGGGACAGGATACGGTGGGCGAGGCGGAACGATGCGGCGATCGCAAGGGCCAGCCCGGTCAGGATGACACCGACCATCCAGGCCAGTTCGGGACCGGTGGGCAGCCAGCTTTCCGGCTCGACCGTACTGGCCGGCGAAAACTCGACCAGCACCGCATACAGCAGCCAGGACGAGAGGATCATCATCACGATGACGCCGATCACCATCAGCGACATCGAGACGACGATGTGCCGGCTGAGCCCGGACCGGCGCATCAGCGGTCGGCCATCAGGCGGTAACCGACGCCGCGCACGCTGGCCGGGATGTTGACCATGCCCACGTCGTCCAGCTTGCGGCGCAGCTTGCTGACATGGCTGTCGACCGTGCGCTCCAGCGCTTCACTCTCAGGCAGGCATTCATGCATCAGTTCGCTGCGGCTGAAGATGCGGGTCGGTGCCAGGGCCATGCAGTGCAGCAGCTTGAACTCGGTCAGCGTCAGCAGGACTTCATGGCTGTAGCCATCGCCTTCCACATGCACGGCATGGGTTGCCGGATCGATCAGCAGCTGCCCGATGCGCAGTGCCGCCGGTGCATCCACGCGTGAGGATCTGAGCGTCCGCCGCAGCACCGCGCGCACGCGCGCAGCCACCTCGGCCGGGTTGAACGGCTTGACCACGTAGTCGTCGGCACCCATGCGCAGCGCGGTCAGCTTGTCCAGGTCCTGGTCGAGCGCGGTCAGCATGATCACCGGCGTTTCCCCGCGCTGGCGCAGCTGGCTCAGCACGCTCCATCCGTCCAGCCGCGGCAGTTGTACATCCAGCAGGACCAGGTCCGGACGCATGTTGCGGTGCAGGTCCAGTGCACTGTGGCCGTCGCCGGCGCGCAGGGTGCGCAGGCCCTCACGTTCAAGATAGGCAGTGAGGATGTCGGCGATCTCGGCCTCGTCCTCCACGATCAGGACCAGGGCGGCGAGGGCAGTGGAGGCGTGCATGCGTGGATCAGGCCATAAGGTGCTTGCCTCCATCGTATCTCCACACTTCCTCCATCGAAACCCCATCATCGCCGCGCAGACTGCGCGCTTCATGACCTATCCGCCGCGCCTGCGGCATTGTGCACAGCAATGAGAACCTTCAGGACCCCGGCCGCGTTGATCGCGGTCCTCGCCTTGGCCATGACGGCCTGTTCCTCGCCCGAAGCCAGCCCCGAACCCGCACCGCGCGTGAGTGTGGTCACCGTCGGCCCACAGGTCGTGCAGCGCGACGATGAGCTGCCGGGCCGCGTGACGGCCGTGCGTACCGCACAGATCCGTGCGCAGGTCGGCGGCATCGTGCAGCGTCGCCTGTTCGAGCAGGGGGCCGAAGTCACCGCCGGGCAGGCGTTGTTCCAGATCGATCCGGCGGCCTTCCGTGCGGACGTCGATTCAGCGCTGGCGGCCCTGCAGCGCAGCGAGGCGGCGCTTGCCCGCAGCCGTGTGCAGTCGCAGCGGCTGCACGCCCTGGCGGCGGCGCAGGCCGTCAGCCAGCAGCATCGCGACGACGCCAGCGCCGAGTACGAGCAGGCGCGCGCCGCGGTGAATGAAGCCCGGGCGATTCTTGCCCGCCGCCAGCTGGACCTGCGCTATGCGACGGTCAGCGCGCCGATCAGCGGACGCATCGATCAGGCATGGGTGACCGAGGGAGCGCTGGTCGGCGTGGCCGATGCCGAGCCGATGGCGGTGGTGCAGCAGATCGACCAGGTCTACGTGGATGTTCGCCAGCCTGCGTCCCAGCTGGAGTCGCTGCAGCGCAGCGCCGCGAGCGGTGGACAGTCGTCGGTGGCGATCATCGGCCCGGCGGGCCGGCCGTTGTCGGAACGTGGCGAGCTGCTGTTCTCCGGCATCAGCGTCGATGCGCGTACGGGCGACGTGATGCTGCGCATCCTGGTGAACAACCCGCAGCGCCAGCTGCTGCCCGGAATGTACGTACGGGCAAGAGTGCCGCGCGGTGCTCCGTCCAGTGCGCTGGTTCTGCCGCAGCAGGCCGTACTGCGCAGTGCCGGTGGTCAGGCCTACGCCTGGGTGGTCGGCAGTGACGGCAAGGCGGTGATCCGCACGCTGGAGATCGATGGCAGCGTGGATCGGCAGTGGCTGGTCCGGAATGGCCTGAAGGCGGGCGAGAAGGTGGTCGTCGAAGGCCAGGAGCGCCTGCAGGAGGGCGTGGTGGTCCAGATGCACGACTGGTCACGGCCCGTCGCCATTGCCGGGGCTGCACCGTCAGGTCGTCAGGGCTGAGTCCGCCAGGACCCGGCCGATCCAGGAAAATCCAACATGGCACGTTTCTTCATCGATCGCCCGGTGTTCGCCTGGGTGCTGGCGATCTTCATCATCCTTGCCGGTGTCCTGGCGATTCCGCGGTTGGCCGTGGAGCGCTACCCGGCAGTCGCTCCGCCCAGTGTCAGCATCTATGCGAGCTATCCAGGCGCAAGCCCGCAGACATTGAACGATGCGGTGGTCGCGCTGATCGAGCGCGAACTGTCCAGCGTCAAGCACCTGCTGTACTTCGAGTCGTCGGTGGATACCTCCGGGGAGGCGTCGATCACGGCGACCTTCCAGCCGGGAACCAACCCCGAACTGGCCCAGGTCGATGTGCAGAACCGGATCAAGGCGATCGAGCCGCGGTTGCCGCGCAGCGTGCGCCAGAACGGGCTGTACGTGGAGGCGGCCGATTCCGGTTTCCTGATGCTGGTCGGCCTGCGTTCGCCGGATGCCAGCGTCAGCGAGGCCGCGCTGGGTGACTTCATGGCGCGCAACATCATCGAGGAACTGCGCCGCATCGACGGTGTCGGTCGCGTGCAGCTGTTCGGCGCGGAGCAGGCGATGCGCGTCTGGCTCGATCCCACGCGGCTGACCGGGTACGGCCTGACCATCGGTGACGTTGCCAGCGCCATCGAGCAGCAGAACCTGGAGATCGCACCGGGTCGCATCGGCGACTCCCCCGGTCTGCCCGGCCAGCGCCTGACCGTGCCGCTGACCGCCGATGGCCAGCTGTCCACGCCCGCGCAGTTCGCTTCGATCGTGCTGCGTGCGCGGGCGGATGGCTCGCGGGTACTGCTGGGTGACGTCGCCCGGGTCGAACTGGGGGCGCAGAGCTACGCCTGGGGTACCCGAGAGGATGGTCAGCCTGCGACGGCGGCGGGCGTCCAGCTGCGGCCCGGAGCGAACGCCGTACGCACTGCGGCAGCGGTGCGCGAAAGGATGGCCGAGCTGGCGCCGCTGCTGCCGCGTGGTGTCGAGGCGAGCATTCCGTTTGATACCGCACCCTTCGTCAGCATCTCGATCCGCAAAGTAGTGCAGACACTGCTGGAGGCCATGCTGCTGGTGTTCGCGGTGATGTACCTGTTCCTGCAGAACTGGCGCTATACGCTGATACCTGCCATGGTCGCGCCGATTGCGCTGCTGGGTACGTTCGCGGCGATGCTGGCGCTGGGGTTCTCGATCAACGTCCTCACCATGTTCGGCATGGTGCTGGCGATCGGCATCATCGTCGATGATGCGATCGTGGTGGTCGAAGGCGTGGAACGGATCATGGCCGAGGAGGGGTTGCCACCCCGCGAGGCGACGATCAAGGCAATGCGCGAACTGACCGGCGCGGTGATCGGCATCACCCTGGTACTGACCGCGGTGTTCATTCCGATGGCGTTCGCCAGTGGTTCGGTAGGCGCGATCTACCGTCAGTTCACCGTCGCGATGTCGGTATCGATCCTGTTCTCCGCACTGCTGGCGCTCAGCCTCACGCCTGCACTGTGCGCCACGCTGCTGCGCGGAAGTACACGCGGGCATCATGGCCGCAGTGGCCTGTTCGGCGCCTTCAACCGCGGCTTCGAGCGGATGACCGGCCGCTACCAGCGTGGCGTGGCCGCTGTGCTGCAGCGAAGCGGGCGCGTGATGGGGGTGTTCGTCGCACTGGTGGCAGCGCTTCTGCTGGGCCTGAACGGGTTGCCCGGGGCATTCCTGCCGGAGGAGGACCAGGGGTACTTCATGACCTCGATCCAGCTGCCGGCCGAGGCGACCACCGAGCGCACGCTTGCCGTCGTTGAAGCGTACGAACGTCACGTGGCCTCGCGCCCCGGCGTTGCATCCAACCAGTCGATCCTCGGGTACAGCTTCTCCGGCTCGGGGCCGAGTGCTGCACTGGCCTACACGATGCTGAAGGATTGGGGGGAGCGTGCCGGTGCGACGGCTGCCGGCGAAGTGGAGGCGGTACGGAAGGCGATGTCGACGCTGGTCGAGGGCGAAGTCATGAGCGTGATGCCGCCGGCCATCGACAGCCTCGGCCGCTCGTCAGGCTTCTCGCTGGCGCTGCAGGCGCGGACCGGGCAGACCCAGGCCGAGCTGCGCGCTGCCCTCCAGCAGCTGCTGCAGCTGGCCCAGTCCAGCACACTGCTGTCCGATGTGCATGCCGATGGAATGCCCGCAGGTACCAGCGTCCGGCTTGACATCGATCGCGCCAAGGCCGAGGCGATGGGCGTGGCGTTCAGCGAGATCAGCGGAACGCTGTCGGCGGCAATGGGCTCGCAATACGTCAACGACTTTCCGAACAAGGGACGGCTGCAGCAGGTCATCGTCCAGGCGGATGCGCCGTACCGGATGGAGCTGGGCGACGTGCTCAAGCTGTATGTCCGCAACAGCGAAGGGGGCATGGTGGCGCTGTCGGAGCTGGTCGATCCGCAGTGGACGGAAGCGCCCCTGCAGCTGCAGCGCTATCTCGGCTTCCCGGCATTGAATCTGTCCGGCGCGCCCGCGTCGGGCGTTTCCACCGGGCAGGCGATGGACGAGATGGAGCGCCTGGCCCGGCAGCTGCCGGCGGGCTTCGCACTGCAGTGGACCAGTCAGTCGCTGCAGGAGCGCGAGTCCGGCGCGCAGGCCCCGTGGTTGCTGCTGCTGTCGATGCTGGTGGTGTTCCTGGTCCTGGCGGCGCTGTACGAGAGCTGGTCCATACCAATGGCGGTGATGCTGGTGGTGCCGCTGGGCCTGCTGGGAGCCGTAGCGGCGGTGCTGCTGCGGGGCATGCCCAACGACGTGTTCTTCAAGGTCGGCATGATCACGGTGATCGGCCTGTCGGCGAAGAACGCGATCCTGATCGTCGAGTTCGCGCGACAGCTGCAGCAGCAGGGACGCGGGCTGGTGGAAGCGGCCGTGGAGGCAGCGCGCCTGCGCCTGCGGCCCATCGTGATGACGTCGCTGGCGTTCGCGCTCGGCGTGGTGCCCCTGATGGTGGCGCAGGGTGCCTCGAAGGAAACACAGCAGGCAATCGGTACCGGTGTGTTCGGTGGCATGGTCAGCGCGACCGTGCTCGCGGTGTTCTTCGTGCCGGTGTTCTATGTGGTGGTGCAGGGGGTGCGGCAACGGATCGCGCGGCGCCTGCGCAGGCGCCGGCCACTGCCGGAAGGATCTGTGGATGGGAACGGATAACGGTCAAAGGCTGCACGACGTACAGCTGAAGGCGCTGGAACGGCGCCTCTGCCAGGCCCTGATCGAGGGTGATCGGCAGGCACTGTCGCTGCTGTTGTCGCCGGCGATGTTCATGATGGATGGCGATGGCGGGCGTCTGTTTGATCTGCCCTGGCTGGATGACTGGTTGGGCGGGCACCTGCAGGTGCGGGCGCTGCATCTGCAGGCGGTGGACACCCTGCTGTGCGGTCGGCTGGCGCTGCTGTCCAGCCCGGTGCAGATGGTGGTCGTCCGGCACGGGCAGGAGCAGGCATTGCGGATGCGTCTGTTGCGGGTCTGGGCCTGTAGTTCCGGCGGGGAGGGCGCGCAGCTGCTGTCGATGACGGTGCTCGCGGCGTGAACGCGATCACATCGGTTTCAGCGCCGGCTCATCGCCGGATGATAGGGTGGTTATCTTCAGTACGGTCGACAAGGAGTCGAGTCATGCGTGTAGTTTCCAGTCTGTCGACGGCTTCGCTGGCCCTGGTGCTGGCGGCCTGCCAGCCATCGACGCCGCCTGCCGCAGCAGGTGGCACGGCTGACCCGGCGCCGCCGGAGCCGCAGCCGCTGTCCACGAACTCGACCGCCAGCCAGACGGCCTATCAGTGTGGCGATCTGGCCGTGCGTGCGACGTTCAACGGCGAGGACGCAGCCACCGTGGTGATCGGGGATCGCACGTTCGCCATGACCTCCGAGCGTGCTGCTTCGGGGGCGAAGTACGGCGACGGGCAGGGCAACAGTTTCTGGACGAAGGGCCACGACGACGGGCTGCTCAGCCTGAAAGGCGAAGTGGACCGCGAGTGCCGCGCGGTGGAGGCCACGGAAGGAGACGGCCGTGCCGGTGCTGCCGCGTTCAGGGCGACCGGCAACGAACCGGGCTGGCTGGCGGTGGTCGACGGTGACACGCCCGGCCTGCAGGTGCAGGTCGATTATGGCCAGCGGCACTTCGACGTGGGCGCGCCCAACCAGGGGGCGGACGGGTGGAGTGGCAAGGCTGCGGACGGTACCGACATCAAGCTCACCTTCCAGCGCACGACGTGCACGGACGACATGAGCGGCGAGCCGTTCGAGGCGAAGGCGATGCTGACCGTCGGCACGCGCCAGTACCATGGGTGTGGCAATTTCGGCGCCAGGCAGCCGTAAGTTGGTCGGCAGAGCCGAGCGGGGCTCGGCTCTGCCAGGCGCGTGCGGTCAGCTCAGTCCGCGCGGCCTGCGAACTCGCCGGTGGCAGTGTTCACCAGCACGCGTTCGCCATTGACGATGTACTCCGGCACCATGATCTCGATACCGGTATTGAGCTTGGCCGGCTTGGGACGCTTGGTGGCGGTGCCGCCCTTCAGTTCCGGCGGGGTCTCGATCACTTCCAGCACCACCGAGGCCGGCAACTGGATGGCCACCGGCTGCTCGTCGATCACCTGCACGTAGATGCCGGTCAGGCCATCGGTGATGTAGCCGGCATCGTCGCCGATGACGTCCGCATCCAGGGTGTAGGGGGTGTAGTCCTCGTCATCGAGGAAGACGAACGCATCGCCATCCTTGTACGAATAGGTGGACTGGCGGCGCAGCAGTTCGACCTCGACCAGATTGTCGTCGGCATCGAAGCTGGCATCGAGCTTGTTGCCGCCCGGCACGCTGTACATGATGAAGCGGAAGCGGACGTTGCCACCCCGGCCCTGCGGGGAGCTGCGCTCGATGTCGCGGATCTGGTAGACGCCGTTGTTGTACTCGACGACGTTGCCCTTCTTGATGTCGTTGGCTTTCATGGTGATCTGGGTCGTTGGGGGTGGACGCCGTCCCGGCGCCCGGGGGAATCACTTCGGAGCGAGGCGGGTAGCGCCGTCCAGGCGGATGGTCTCGCCATTGAGGTAGGTGTTGCCGAGGATGAAGCCGACCAGGCTGGCGAAATCCTCCGGCTTGCCCAGCCGCGACGGGAACGGGATCGAGGCGGCAAGCGACTGCTGTACGGCTTCAGGCATGCCATCGACCATCGGTGTCCAGAACACGCCCGGGGCGATGGTGTTGACGCGGATGCCGAAGCGCGAGAGCTCGCGGGCCATCGGCAGCGTCATCGACACCACACCGCCCTTGCTGGCGGCGTACGCGGCCTGGCCGATCTGGCCCTCATAGGCGGCGATGCTGGCGGTGTTGATGATGACACCCCGTTCGCCATCGGCGCCGGCCTCGTTGTGCTGCATGCGGTTGGCGGCGGCCTTGGCCACGTTGAAGCTGCCGACCAAGTTGACCATCACCGTGCCCTGGAAGCCGGCCAGCGGCATCGGGCCTTCCTTGCCGAGCACACGGCCAGCGCCGAGGATGCCGGCGCAGTTCATCGCCACGTTGAGCCCGCCGAGGAAATCGTGGGCCTGGTCGATGGCCGCCGCCACGGCAGCTTCATCACTGACGTTGACGTTGAAATAGCGGGCGTTGTCGGCACCCAGCGCGGCGACGGCGGCGCTGCCTTTGTCGTCGTTGAGGTCGAACAGGGCCACCTTGCCGCCTTGGGCGACGAGGTGCTCGGCCACGGCCAGGCCAAGGCCGGAAACGCCGCCGGTGATCACGGCACGTACGGAAGACAGCTGCATTGCACGGTCCTGCAGGTTCGAGAACCGCCGATTCTAACGGAAGCCACGACCGCTGCCGTTGTGCACCGCGCCGCCCGGAGCCCGGGCGACGCGCCCTGATGGATCAGACGGCCGCGAGGGCCTGGCCGGTGCGGCTGGCGGTCGCACGCCCGAGCAGGCCGGCCAGCCAACGACCGGTTTCCGCCAGCGCCGGCAGGTCCACCCCGCTGTCCAGGCCAAGGCCCTGCAGCAGATAGACCACGTCCTCGCTGGCGACGTTGCCGCTGGCGCCTTTCGCGTAAGGGCAGCCGCCCGCGCCGGAGACGGCGCTGTCGACCACGCGCACGCCTTCTTCCAGGCAGGTGGCGATGTTGGCAATGGCCTGCCCGTAGGTGTCATGGAAGTGCACGGCCAGCGCGCTCATCGGGATCTCCGTGGCGACTGCCTGCAGCATCGCCCGCGCCTTGCGCGGCGTGCCGACGCCGATCGTGTCGCCCAGCGAGATCTCATAGCAGCCCATCTGGTGCAGGGCGCGCGCCACCCGCACCACATCGGCCAGGGGGACCTCGCCCTGGTAGGGACACCCCAGCACGGTGGAGACATAGCCGCGTACCCGTACGCCATCGGCGGCGGCGCGGCGCAGGATCGGCTCGAAGCGGGCCAGCGACTCGTCGATGCCGGCGTTGGTGTTGGTGCGGTTGAACGCCTCGGAGGCGGCCGTGAACACCGCCACTTCCTCCACGCCGACCGCGAGCGCCCGCTCGTAGCCCTGTTCATTCGGTACCAGCACTGGATAGTGGATGCCGGGCCGGCGCTGGATGCCGGCATAGACCTCAGCGGCATCCGCCAGCTGCGGCACCCACTTCGGGCTGACGAAACTGGTCGCTTCGATGCTGCGCAGGCCGGTGGCCGACAGGCGGTTGATCAGCTCGATCTTGTCGGCCGTAGAGACCGGTTGCTTTTCGTTCTGCAGGCCGTCCCGCGGGCCGACCTCGACGATGCGGACGTAGTCGCTCATGCCTCCGTCTCCGCAGCGGGGCGCTGGCAGACCGCCTCGATGTTGTTGCCGTCCGGGTCGAGCACGAAGGCGGCGTAGTAGTTCGGGTGATACCAGGGACGTACGCCGGGACCACCATTGTCGCGTCCTCCGGCGGCCAGGGCGGCGGCATGGAACGCGTCCACCTGCGCGCGGCCGGTACAGGCGAAGGCGACGTGCACGCCATGGCTGACGCTGCCGCCATTGCCGATCCAGAAGAACGGCTTGCCATCGCGGCCGAAGCCGACCTGGTCATGGGTGCCGGTCTGCTCCGCGGTGACCTCCATCACCACGCCGATCTGCAGTGGGGCCAGTGCCTGGCTGAAGAACGCCCTGCTGCGCGCCAGGTCGGCGCTGGTCAAACCAAGATGATCGAGCATGTTCAGGCCTCCGTGACCCAATGGGGGGCGCGCTTGTCGAGGAAGGCGCCCAGGCCTTCCTGACCCTCGGCCGAGACCCGCAGGCGCGCGATCAGGGCGGCATTGTCGCGGTCGAGCGCATCGCGGTCATGGCTGTCACGGACCTGCCGGACCAGGCGCTTGGCCGACGCTGAGGCGATCGGGCCGGCCTTGTCGAGCAGGGCCAGCTGGCGCTGCACCGCCTCGTCCAGCCGCTCCGGTTCCACCAGCTGGTGCACCAGGCCGATGCGCAGCGCGGTGTCGGCGTCGAAGTGCTCGCCGGTCGCGAACCAGCGGCGGGCCTGACGCGGCCCGATCGCCTCGATCACGTACGGTGAGATCACGGCCGGCAGCAGGCCAAGGCGGCTTTCGGTCAGGCCGAACCGGGCGCTGGTGCTGGCGATGGCGATGTCGCAGCAGGCGACCAGGCCGACACCCCCGCCGAAGGCGGCACCGTGGACCCGGGCCAGGGTCGGCTTGGGCAGTTCGTCCAGGGTGCGCATCAGGCGCGCCAGGGCCAGAGAATCCTCGCGGTTGTCAGCCTCGCTGGCGGCGGCCATGCCCCGCATCCACTGCAGGTCGGCACCGGCCGAGAAGGATGCGCCGTGGCCGGCCACCACCACCGCGCGCACCGCGTCTTCCCGCCCGGCCGCCTCCAGCGCGGCGGTCAGCCGGGCGATCAGGCCGGCATCGAAGGCGTTGTGCAGCTCCGGCCGGTTCAGCCAGAGGGTGAGGACGGCGCCACTGCGCTCGATCTGCAAAGCATCGTTCATGGGATTCCAGGGTCACTCCATACCTGTATGGATCATAGCGGGCCATTGGTCATGGGCCATGACGCGACGCGGGAATGTTAGAATCGAGAACCATTTACATCCAGCAGAGAACAGGCTAGATGACGCTGTCCGAACTGCCCCTGCATACCTCGGCCGTGGTCGACTCCGTGCAGGACCTGCATGCCAACGATGCCATTGCCCGCCGCCTGCGCGAGCTGGGCTTCGTCAAGGGCGAGGAGGTCCGCCTGGTGGCCAAGGGCCCACTGGGGGGAGAGCCGTTGCTGGTGCAGGTCGGGTTCACCCGTTTCGCACTGCGTATCAGTGAAGCCAAGCGCGTCGTGATCGACGCTGCCAGCCAGGAAAGACGTGCATGACCGCATCCGCCACTGCCGCCCCCCTGCGCATCGCGCTGGTCGGTAACCCGAACAGCGGCAAGACCGCCCTGTTCAACCAGCTGACCGGCAGCCGGCAGAAGGTCGCCAATTACACCGGCGTGACCGTCGAGCGCAAGGAAGGACGCCTGCGCGCACCCTCCGGCCGCGAGTTCGCCGTGCTTGACCTGCCGGGTGCGTACAGCCTGCACCCGGCGAGCCTGGACGAGGCGATCACCCGCGACCTGTGCCGCGGCTTCTATCCGGGCGAGGCCGCGCCGGACGTACTGTTGTGCGTGATCGATGCCACCAACCTGCGCCTGCACCTGCGCTTCGCACTGGAACTGCGCGAGTTGGGCAAACCGATGGTGGTGGCGCTGAACATGGTGGATGCGGCCGAGCGCCGTGGCATCCAGCTGGACGTGGCAGCGCTGGAGCGCGAGCTGGGCGTGCCGGTGGTCGAGACCGTGGCGGTACGCAAGCAGGGCGCGCGTGCGCTGGTCGAGCGCCTGGACCGCATGGTGCCGCACCTGGATGCGCCGGTGCCGCCGGCCGAGGACGGCATCGACTACCACGCCCGGGTACGCGACATCCTGGCGGTGGCCGTGCGCATGCCGGCACGCACCGCGAAGATCGACGACACGCTTGACCGCTGGCTGCTGCACCCGGTGTTCGGACTGGTGACGCTGGTCGTGGTGATGTTCCTGATCTTCCAGGCGGTGTTCGCCTGGGCGACCCCCCTGATGGATGGCATCGAGGCCGGCTTCGGCTGGCTGGGCGAGGTGGTCGGTGGCGCGCTGCCGGAGGGGCCGCTGACCAGCCTGCTGACCGACGGCATCATCGCCGGCCTGGGAGGCGTGGTGGTGTTCCTGCCGCAGATCCTGATCCTGTTCGCGTTCATCCTCGCGCTGGAAGAGTCCGGCTACCTGCCACGTGCAGCGTTCCTGCTCGATCGGCTGATGGCCGCGGCCGGCCTGTCGGGGCGTTCGTTCATCCCGCTGCTGTCCAGCTTCGCCTGCGCGGTGCCGGGCATCATGGCCACCCGCAGCATCCAGGATCCACGCGACCGGCTGGCGACGATCCTGGTGGCGCCGCTGATGACCTGTTCGGCCCGCCTGCCGGTGTATGCCCTGCTGATCGCCGCCTTCATTCCCGATGGCAAGGTCGGCATCTTCAACCAGCAGGGCCTGGTGCTGTTCGGACTGTACGTGGCCGGCATCCTCAGCGCGCTGGCGATGTCGTGGGTCATGAAGAAGTGGCGCCGCGACAAGAGCGAGCATCCGCTGATGCTGGAGCTGCCCTCGTACCGTATTCCGCATCCGCGTGATCTGGCAGTCGGCCTGTATGAGCGCGGCATGATCTTCCTGCGGCGCGTGGGCGGCATCATCCTGGCGCTGACCGTGCTGCTGTGGTTCCTGCTGTCGTTCCCCGGTGCGCCTGCCGACGCCACGCTGCCGGCCATCGATTACAGCTACGCCGGCCGCATCGGCCATGCGATGACCGCGGTTTTCGCCCCGCTGGGTTTCAACTGGCAGATCTGCATCGCACTGATTCCGGGCCTGGCCGCGCGTGAAGTGGCGGTTTCCTCGCTGGCGACGGTGTACGCGCTGTCCGCGGCCGACGACGATGCGGCGATCTCGGCGCTCACGCCGGTGGTGGCCGATGGCTGGTCGCTGGCCACGGGCCTGTCGCTGCTGGTGTGGTTCATCTATGCGCCGATGTGCATTTCCACGTTGGCCACCATCAAGCGTGAGACCAACTCGTGGAAGAAGATGGGTTTCGCGGCGTTCTACCTGTTCGCAGCGGCCTACGTTGCAGCGCTGATCACCTACCAGGTGACCGTGGCGCTGGGAGGCGGCTGATGGACGCAGGACTGCTGCTCCAGTACCTGCTCGTTGCGCTGGCCGTGCTGGTCAGCGCATGGGTCGTACTGAAAAAGCAGTTCCCCGGCAGCGTGCGCAGGATGCGCGGCGCCTTGGCGCTGGCGCTGCTCAAGCCCGGCCGCGCCGACTGGCTGCAGGCGCTGGGCCGCAGGATCGCGCCGCCTGTCAGTGGCGGCGGCAGTGCCTGTGGTGGCTGCGACAGCTGCGGGCCGACGCCGCCGAAGCAGCACTGACGATGCCGGGAGAGAGCGGGGGGCTGCTGCGCTCGCCGAAGCGTCAATCCCGCACCAGCCCACCGTCCACCACCAGATTCTGGCCGGTGACCGCGCGCGCCCAGGGGCTGGCGAAGAACAGCGCGGCGTCGGCGAACTCGGCCGGCGTGGTCACGCTGCGCAGTGGCGTGTTGGCGGCGATGTAATCGAACACCGCCTGCGGTGTCGCCGCGCTGGCATCGGTGCTGCGCAGCAGGCCGCCGGACAGCATGTTGACGGTGATGCCCTGCGGCCCCAGGTCGCCGGCCAGGGTGCGGGTCAGCGAAAGCAGGGCGGCTTTGGCGGCCGTGTAGTCGTGATAGGGCACCACCGGGTTCTGGAACAGATTGGTGCCGATGTTGATGATGCGGCCGAAACCGCGCGCCTGCATGCCGGGCAGGGCGGCCTGCACGGTGTTGAGCGCGCCGCGCACGCTGCCTTCGAACTGCGCCTGGAACGCCGGCCAGCCAATGTCGGCGGCGCCGTCGCGCGCATCACCATTGAAGGAGAAATCGGCCAATGCGTTGTTGACCACGGTGGTCACGCCCTGGCCGAAATGCGCCAGCGCCTGCTGCAGCAGTGCCTCGATCTGGCTCCGGTCGGTGACGTCGGCGCGGAGCGCGAGTGCCTGCCCGCCCAGCTCCACCGCCAGCGCACGTGCGGCCGCCTCGCTGCGGTGGTAGTTGATGATGATCCGGGCACCCTGCGCGGCGAATGCGCGGGCGATATGCTGGCCGAGGCCGCGGCCAGCGCCGGTGACCAGTACCAGCTGTTCGCTGATCTGCATGGGAAATGCGGTCCATTGCATGAAGAGTCCTGCAGCGTAGCAGCGATGATGCTTGCCGGACCGGGCATGCTGCCGCTAGCCTGCGGGGCATGAACCAGACTCCCCTGCGATTGCTCATTCACGGCGCTTCCGGGCGCATGGGCCAGGCCCTGCTGCGGCTGGCCGCCGATCATCCCGAAACCCTGCAGATCGTGGCGGCGGTGACCGGCCGCGCGCCGGCCCAGCGGGTGGTCGACGGAGTGCCGTTCTTTGCCGCCAGCGAGCTGGCAGGGGCGCCGGCATTCGATGTGGCCATCGACTTCAGCCTGCCGGAAGGCTTCGATGCGATGCTGGCCCTGTGCGTTGAACGCGGCGCAGGCCTGGTATCGGGTACCACCGGCATCTCCAGTGCGCAGCGCCAAGCGCTGGACGCCGCCGCGGCGCGCATTCCGCTGGTGTGGGCTTCGAACTTCAGCCTCGGTGTCGCGGTGCTGGACGAGCTGGTCGAGCGCGCTGCGCAGGCCCTGTCGGGCTGGGACTGCGACATCGTGGAATCGCACCATACGCAGAAGAAGGATGCGCCCTCGGGAACGGCACTGACCCTGGGCGCAGCCGCGCAGCGGGGTGGGGCGGATCCGCAGTACGCCAGCCTGCGGGCCGGCGATATCGTGGGTGAGCATCTGGTGCAGTTCACCGGCCTGGGCGAGCGCATCGAACTGGTCCACCGGGCGACCAACCGCGACATCTTCGCCCGCGGTGCGCTGTTTGCCGCCCGCCAGCTGCAGGGGCGGGCGCCCGGGAGCTACCGGGTGCGCGACCTGCTGGACGGACCCCGTTAACCGGTAGCGGGGGGGGGGGGGGGGGGGGGGGGGGGGGGGGGGGGGGGGGGGGGGGGGGGGGGGGGGGGGGGGGGGGGGGGGGGGGGGGGGGGGGGGGCGGCGGGGGGGGGCGCGCGCCCGGGCGGGCGGGGGGGGGGGCGGCGGGGGGGGGGGCGTGCCCCCCGGCCGGCCCCCCCCCCCCCCCCCGCTACCGTAGATGGACCGCATACGCTGCCGGATTGAAATGAATACGCAGTCGCCTGTTCATGAAACGATTCAACCGCTGGCGCGAGCGCTCCGGCAGCGCTACAATTCGCACTCGCCGAATCACCAAAGCCGGACCGGTCCTGAACCGTACGTCCGCGCTTTTTTGCAACCGGATTTCCGTGAAGCACAGGCGTGACTTCGGCACCCCCTCGGTAGCCAAAGTGAGATTTCCGTGACCCAAGCCGCAATCCTCGTCCTCGAAGACGGCACCGTATTCGAGGGCGAATCCGTAGGCGCGCCCGGCCTGTCCGTCGGTGAAGTGGTGTTCAACACCGCCATGACCGGTTACCAGGAAGTGCTGACCGATCCGTCCTACGCCCGGCAGATGGTCACGCTGACCTATCCGCATATTGGCAACACCGGCATGACCGACCAGGACGACGAAGCCTCCAAGGTGTGGTCGGCCGGCCTGATCGTGCGCGATGTGCCGCGCCGCCCCAGCAACTGGCGCAGCCAGGTGTCGCTGCAGGACTGGCTGATCCAGCGTGGCGTGGTGGCCATCGCTGGCATCGATACCCGCAAGCTCACCCGCATCCTGCGCGAGAACGGCGCCCAGAACGGTGCGCTGATGGCAGGTGACATCGATGTTGAGAAGGCGCTGGAAGCCGCCCGCAAGTTCCCGGGCCTGAAGGGCATGGATCTGGCCAAGGTCGTCACTACCGAGAAGACCTATGTCTGGACCGAGGGCCAGCTGGACCTGGATGCCAACGCCTTCGTCAGCGTGCCGGCCCGCTTCAAGGTCGTGGCCTACGATTTCGGCGTGAAGACCAACATCCTGCGCATGCTGGCCGAACGCGGCTGCGAAGTGACCGTGGTGCCGGCGCAGACCCCGGCGGCTGAAGTGCTGGCGCTGAAGCCCGACGGTGTCTTCCTGTCCAATGGCCCGGGTGACCCGGAGCCGTGCGATTACGCGATCGCCGCGATCAAGACCTTCATCGACGTGAAGATTCCGACCTTCGGCATCTGCCTGGGCCACCAGCTGCTGGGCCTGGCCTCGGGCGCGCAGACCGTCAAGATGGGCCATGGCCACCATGGTGCGAACCATCCGGTGCAGGACCTGGATAGTGGCCGGGTGATGATCACCTCGCAGAACCATGGTTTCGCGGTCGATGAAGCCACCCTGCCGGCGACGTTGCGCGTGACCCACCGGTCGCTGTTCGATGGCACCAACCAGGGCATCGCACGCACCGATGTGCCGGCGTTCTCCTTCCAGGGCCATCCGGAAGCGTCGCCGGGCCCGCACGACGTCGGTCCGCTGTTCGACCGTTTCGTGACCCTGATGGAACAGGCCAAGGCGTGATCCGCAGGCCACCGGCGACCGGTGGCACCGCGATGGACCGTAAGCCCCCGCATTGCTGCTGCCTCCCGGCGCGGCGCTGCGGATCGAGATTCCTGATCGACAGCGTGCGATCACTCCCCCTTGTCACGCTGTACTGACTTAGAGAAGAAAATGCCCAAGCGCACTGACCTAAAGACCATCCTCATCATCGGTGCCGGCCCGATCGTCATCGGCCAGGCCTGCGAGTTCGACTACTCCGGTGCCCAGGCTTGCAAGGCCCTGCGCGACGAGGGTTACCGCGTGGTGCTGGTCAACAGCAACCCGGCCACGATCATGACCGACCCGGAGATGGCCGACGCCGTCTACATCGAGCCGATCAACTGGCAGACGGTCGAAAAGATCATCGCCAAGGAGAAGCCCGACGCGCTGCTGCCGACCATGGGGGGACAGACCGCGCTGAACTGCGCGCTGGACCTGGCCGACAACGGCGTGCTGGAGAAGTACAACGTCGAGCTGATCGGTGCCAAGCGCGAAGCGATCCGCATGGCCGAAGACCGCGAGCTGTTCCGCGTGGCGATGGGCGAGATCGGCCTGGAGTGCCCGACCGCCGCCGTCGCTCACACGCTGGACGAAGCGCTGGAGATCCAGACCCGCGTCGGCTACCCGACCATCATCCGTCCGAGCTTCACCCTGGGCGGCAGCGGCGGTGGTATCGCCTACAACCGCGAAGAGCTGGTGGAAATCGTCAGCCGCGGCCTGGAACTGTCGCCGACCACCGAAGTGCTGGTGGAAGAGTCGGTGCTGGGCTGGAAGGAATTCGAGATGGAGGTGGTGCGTGACACCGCCGACAACTGCATCATCGTGTGCTCGATCGAGAATCTCGATCCGATGGGCGTGCACACCGGTGACTCGATCACTGTGGCCCCGGCGCAGACCCTGACCGACAAGGAATACCAGCGCCTGCGCGATGCCTCCATCGCCGTGCTGCGCAAGATCGGCGTCGATACCGGCGGCTCCAACGTGCAGTTCGGCATCAACCCGAAGACCGGCCGCGTGGTCGTCATCGAGATGAATCCGCGCGTGTCGCGCTCCTCGGCGCTGGCCTCCAAGGCCACCGGCTTCCCGATCGCGAAGGTGGCCGCCAAGCTGGCCGTGGGCTACACCCTGGACGAACTGAAGAACGAGATCACCGGTGGCCTGACCCCGGCGTCGTTCGAGCCGTCCATCGACTACGTGGTCACCAAGATCCCGCGCTTCGCCTTCGAGAAGTTCCCGGCCGCCGATGCACGCCTGACCACCCAGATGAAGTCGGTGGGCGAAGTCATGGCGATGGGCCGCACCTTCCAGGAATCGGTACAGAAGGCGCTGCGCGGCCTGGAAACCGGCAAGGTCGGCTTCGACCCGACCGGCCTGGACCTGGCCAACGAGGAAGACCTGCAGACCCTGCGCCGCGAGCTGAAGGCACCGGGTCCGGAGCGCCTGTTCTACGTGGCCGACGCGTTCCGCGCCGGCATGAGCGTGGAAGAGATCCATGCGCTGTCGTTCATCGACCACTGGTTCCTGGACCAGATCGAGGAAATCATCGCTGCCGAAGGCGAAGTGGCTGCCGACGGCATCGACGCGCTCGACGCTGCGCGTCTGCGCAAGCTCAAGCGTGCCGGTTTCTCCGACGCCCGCCTGGCCCAGCTGACCGGCACCAACGAAGCGGCCATCCGCGCACTGCGTCGTGCCCACAAGGTGCGCCCGGTCTACAAGCGCGTGGACTCCTGTGCTGCCGAGTTCGCCACCGGCACCGCCTACCTGTACTCGACCTACGAGGACGAGTGCGAGGCCGCGCCGAGCAACCGCGACAAGATCATGATCCTGGGCGGCGGTCCGAACCGCATCGGCCAGGGCATCGAGTTCGACTACTGCTGCGTGCATGCGGCGCTGGCGCTGCGCGAGGATGGCTATGAAACCATCATGGTCAACTGCAACCCGGAAACCGTTTCGACCGACTACGACACCTCCGACCGCCTGTACTTCGAGCCGCTGACGCTGGAAGACGTGCTGGAGATCGTCGAGCTGGAACAGCCGAAGGGCGTGATCGTGCAGTACGGCGGGCAGACGCCGCTGAAGCTGGCGCGCGCGCTGGAAGCCAATGGCGTGCCGGTGATCGGCACCAGCCCGGACTCCATCGACCTGGCCGAGGACCGCGAGCGTTTCCAGCAGCTGGTGGACAAGCTAGGCCTGAAGCAGCCGCCGAACCGTATCGCCCGCAACGACCAGGAAGCCCTGCTGCTGGCCCGCGAGATCGGCTACCCGCTGGTGGTGCGTCCGAGCTACGTGCTCGGTGGCCGTGCGATGGAGATCGTGTACGGCGAAGCCGATCTGGCCCGCTACGTGCGTGATGCGGTGAAGGTGTCCAACGATTCGCCGGTGCTGCTGGACCGCTTCCTCGACAACGCTGTCGAGTGCGATGTCGACATCATCGCCGACAAGGATGGCAACGTGCTGATCGGTGGCGTGATGGAGCACATCGAAGAAGCCGGCGTGCACTCGGGCGACTCCTCGTGCTCGCTGCCACCGTACTCGCTGTCGGCCGAGACCCAGGCCGAGCTGCGTCGCCAGGTGGTGGAGCTGGCCAAGGCGCTGAACGTGGTTGGCCTGATGAACACCCAGTTCGCGATCCAGACCAGCGACGAGGGCGACGACACCGTCTACCTGCTTGAAGTGAACCCGCGTGCCTCGCGCACGGTGCCGTTCGTGTCCAAGGCCACCGGCATGCCGCTGGCCAAGATCGCCGCACGCTGCATGGCCGGCAAGACCCTGGCCGAGCAGGGCGCGACCGAAGAGATCGTGCCGGACTACTACTCGGTGAAGGAAGCGATCTTCCCGTTCGCCAAGTTCCAGGGCGTCGACCCGATCCTCGGGCCGGAAATGCGGTCCACCGGCGAGGTGATGGGCGTCGGTCGC
This sequence comes from Stenotrophomonas sp. STEN008, assembly GCF_056760435.1. Taxonomy (NCBI): domain Bacteria; kingdom Pseudomonadati; phylum Pseudomonadota; class Gammaproteobacteria; order Lysobacterales; family Lysobacteraceae; genus Stenotrophomonas; species Stenotrophomonas sp. STEN008. Next base: position 29,006 of record NZ_JBRRET010000014.1, read on the forward strand.
AGCTTCAACGCCGCCTTCGCACGCGCGCAGGAAGCCGGCGGCATCAAGGCCCCGCCGATCGGCAAGGCCTTCGTGTCGGTGCGCGACCCGGACAAGAAGCGCGTGCTGCCGGTCGCCAAGGCGCTGTTGGCGCGCGGCTACAGCCTGGTGGCCACCCGTGGCACCGCCGCCTGGCTGCAGCAGCATGGCATGCAGTGCGAGATCATCAACAAGGTGGTCGAGGGTCGTCCGCACATCGTCGATTCGATCAAGAACGGCGAGATCGTCTACATCGTCAACACGACCGAAGGTCGCTCGGCGATCAACGACTCGTTCTCGATCCGTCGCGAGGCGCTGCAGCACCGCGTCACCTACTCGACCACCATTGCCGGCGCCAAGGCGCTGGTGGATTCACTGGAATTCCGCGGCACCGGCCCCGTCTGGTCGCTGCAGGAGCTGCACAAGGAGTTGAATGCATGAGAGCCCCCATCACGATGAAGGGCGCGCAGAAGCTGCGCGACGAACTGGATCACCTGAAGTCGGTCAAGCGGCCGAAGGTGATCGCCGCGATCGCTGAAGCGCGTGAGCATGGCGACCTGAAGGAGAATGCCGAGTACCACGCCGCGCGCGAGGAACAGGGCTTCATCGAAGGCCGCATCAAGCAGCTGGAAGGCGAGCTGTCACACGCCGAGATCATCGACGTGAGCAAGCTCAATGCCGGCTCCAAGGTGGTGTTCGGCGCCAGCGTGACCCTGGCCGACGTGGAAACCGACGAAGAGAAGAAGTACCAGATCGTGGGTGACCTCGAAGCGGACATCAAGCTGGGCCTGATCGCCATTTCCTCGCCGGTGGCGCGCGCGATGATCGGCAAGCTGGAAGGCGATTCGATCGTGATCGACGCCCCGGCAGGCCAGCGCGAGTACGAGATCGTCAGCGTCAGCTACGTGGACTGAGCACGTGGCGACGGCGACCCTGCTGTTGCCCGCACGCAGCCGCTTTGCCGCGGCTGCGCTGCCGGACGATGTGGCACGTGCGCTTGGCCGTGCCACAGCGGTGCAGGTCGAGCCGGGTGAACGGGCGCAGCTGACGCGCCATTTCACGGTTGCCGCGCCGCACTGGCCGGTGGCCGCGCTGACGCGCCAGCGTGACGTGGGCGATGCGGCCGGTGCCAGCTGGCTGCGCGCCGATCCGGCCTGCATGGTGCCGGACATGCATGGCGCGCGGATGATGGCCTACGGCGAAACCCTGCGACCAACCCTGGCAGACAGCCTCGCCCTGCTGCCGGTGCTGCAGCCGTTGTTCGCCGAGGCCGGCTTCGTGCTCGACGCGCCTGATCCGTCGCGCTGGTATCTGCGGCTGCCGATCGATACCGCACTGCCGGCGTTCGACGGTCCCGACGAGGTGCTCGGCGATGACCTGTTCTCGCACCTGCCGGAAGGCGAGGGCGGCCGCCGCTGGCGGGCGCTGATGACCGAGGCGCAGGTGCTGCTGCACAACCACTCCTGGAACCAGCAGCGTGCCGCGCAGGGCCAGCAGCCGATCAATTCGCTGTGGTTCTGGGGCGGTGGCGTGATGCCGGTGTCGGTCAGCACGGTGCATGCGCAGGTGCGCAGCCGCGATGCGCTGCTGCAGAGCCTGGCGCAGGCCGCTGGCGTGGCGGTGGATGGTGAGCAGGCTGTCGATGCGCTGGTTGACCTGCGCCAGCTGCGTTCGCTGCAGCAGTTGGGCAACGAGGCGATCCGCCCGCTGCTGGCCGCGTTGAAGCGTGGCGAACTGCAGCGGCTGGTGCTCGATTTCGAGGACGGCCTGCAGTTCCAGCTGGATCGCGGACAGCGCTGGCAGTTCTGGAAGAAGCCGCGCCAGCTGCACGACTGACCGGGGACTCGGTCGAGCGGGGGTCGGATCCGTTTTCCATCGGAGAACGGCTCTGACCCCGATGTTTGCCGGGGTTGCCGCCAGCGGCCGGCACTACCGCAGGTGCCGGGCGCAATCCCGCCAGCCTCTCCCACGCGCGGTATCATCCCTCTGTCTTTCGTAACCGGCGATGCCGATGTCCCTTGCCGCCGATCCAGCGCTGCCGTCTTCCGATACGCCGACAATCCGACGCCGTGAGGCAGCGACGCCGGCTGCATGGCCGGAGGGAACGCTGCCACTGCTCGCACGTCTCTATGCCAGCCGTGGCGCGGGGACGCCGGAACTGGCGCTGCCGAAGCTGGGCAATCTGCATGCCCCCGAACTGCTGACCGGCATCGACGCTGCGGTCGACCTGCTGGTCGAGGCCATCGCCAATGACAAGCGCATCCTGGTGGTCGGCGATTTCGACTGTGATGGCGCTACCGCCTGTGCGGTCGGCGTGCGCGGCCTGCGCATGCTCGGCGCACAGCATGTCTTCCATGCGGTGCCCAACCGGATGGTGCACGGCTATGGACTGTCGCCCTCGCTGGTGGAGGAACTGGCCGCGCTGAAGCCGGACCTGCTGGTCACCGTCGACCACGGCATTGCATGCCATGCCGGAGTCGCGGCCGCAAAGGCGCGTGGCTGGCAGGTGCTGGTCACCGACCATCATCTGCCGGGCCCGCAGTTGCCTGCGGCCGACGTGATCGTCGATCCGAACCTGGATGGCGACGCATTTCCCAGCAAGTCGCTGGCCGGTGTCGGCGTGATCTTCTACGTGCTGATGGCGCTGCGCCGGCGGATGCGCGAGGCCGGCGTGTTCGCCGATGGCAAGGGCCCGGACCTGACCACGCTGCTGGACCTGGTGGCGGTCGGCACCGTCGCCGACCTGGTGGCGCTGGATCCGAACAACCGCGCACTGGTCAGTGCGGGCCTGCGCAGATTGCGTTCGGGGCAGGGCTGTGTCGGCCTGAAGGCGCTGATCGAAGCCAGTGGGCGCGACGCGGCGCGGCTGACCGCGACCGACATCGGCTTCGCCCTGGGCCCACGCCTGAATGCCGCCGGTCGGCTGGAAGACATGGCGCTGGGCATCGCGCTGCTGCTGACCGAGGACCCGCGGCAGGCGCGGGAGATCGCGCAGACGCTGGAGCAGATCAATGCGGAACGCCGCGCCGTGCAGCAGTCGATGACCGACGATGCCGAGCAGGCGCTGACCCGAGTTGTGCTGGACATGGCCGGGCAGCGGCCGGTGGCGGCATGCCTGTTCGATGCCGAGTGGCATCCGGGCGTGGTCGGTCTGGTGGCCTCGAAGATGAAGGATCGCCTGCACCGGCCGGTGATCGCCTTCGCGCCGGCCGAGCCCGGTGCCGACACCCTGCGCGGCTCCGCGCGTTCGATTCCGGGCCTGCATATCCGTGACGCGCTGGCATTGGTCGATTCACGACATCCCGGCCTGATCGAGCGCTTCGGCGGTCACGCCATGGCGGCCGGCCTCAGCCTGCGGCTCGATCATGTCGACGCCTTCAAGGCGGCCTTCGTTGCCGTCGTGCTGGAGATGCTCGACCCAGCGGCACTTCAACAGCAGGTGCTCAGCGACGGCGAACTGGCAGCGGACGAGCTCGACCATCGCCATGCCGATGCGCTGCGCCTGGCCGGTCCTTGGGGGCAGGGCTTCCCGGAGCCGCTGTTCGATGGCCATTTCGAGGTGGCCAACTGGCGCGTGCTGAAGGAACGCCACCTCAAGCTGGAACTGCGCCTGCCTGGCGTGCCTGGCACGATCAACGCGATCCATTTTGGCGGCTGGCACGGCAATGCGCCGAGCCGCCATGTGCATCTGGCCTACCGGCTGGCCTGCGACGACTATCGCGGTGGTAGCGCCATCCAGCTGATTGTCGAGCATTGCCTGCCGGCGTGAGGCAGCGTTCGCGCACTCCCGCCGGGGCCAGCGTTGGCGACGGGGTCGCGGGGAAGGAAATGTGAGGAAATTCGCAGTTCCCTGAATTTCCTTAATGAATTCATCTCTTTATCCAGAGGCAAAAGCGTCAAAAAGCTGGCGCATGTCACCTGCCGGTGGCAAAGTCGGGCCACGACCAACATGGGACGACGGAACGCCCGATGTACGCCGAATCACTGCTTCCCGGCGCCGCACTGCAGCGCCTGCACCAGGACCGACGCCTGATCCGCGTCGAAACCGCTCTGGATCCGGACACTTTCCTGGTCAAGCGTTTCGAGGGCAGCGAGGCGGTGTCCAGCCCGTTCGCCTACCGTATCGAACTGTTGTCGGTCCAGCCGCGGCTGGAACTGAAACAGCTGGTCGGGCAGCCGCTGCGCCTGCAGTTGGGTGATGAATTCGGCAACCGCAGCGTGCACGGCTACGTTCGCGAGTTCGCCAGTACCGGCCAACAGGCCCAGTTCAGTGCCTACCGGGCCGAGCTCGCGCCCTGGTTCGCCTTCCTCGATTACACCTGCAACTGCCGGATCTTCCAGGACCGCAACGTGCTGCAGATCATCGAGGAGGTGTTCCAGGGTTACGCACAGCTGGCGAAGTTCCGCTACGACCTCAATGCCGGCAAGCTGCCGCCGCTGCCGTACTGCGTGCAGTACAACGAGTCCGATTTCGCCTTCGTCAGTCGCCTGCTGGAAGATGCCGGCCTGTACTACAGCTTCGTCCATGACGAAGAGGGCCATACGATGGTGATCAGCGACGATTCAACGCTGAGCACCGCGCACGGCGAACCGCAGCCCATCGCGTTCGTGTCCGACCAGGGCACGCTGGCCAGCACCGGCCTGCACCGCTGGGGTGCACGCCGACGCGTCGGGCCCAGCGTGCAGACCCTGCGCAGTTTCGACTTCAAGCAGCCGGGCCAGACGCTGGATGGCAACCAGGGCAATCAGGTGCCGCTGGGCCTGCTGCCGCCGCTCGAGCAGTACCGCTACGACGGTGCGGCGCGTTTCACCAACAGCCGCATTGGCCAGGCGCTGGCGGCGGTGCGCAACGAGGAAGTGGCGTGGCCGACCAAGCTGTTCGAGTGCGCGGGCAATGCCGGTGAACTCGATGCCGGCGCCTGCTTCGAACTAGAGCGGCACCCGGATTTCATCGGACGTGACGATACCGACCGCAGCTTCTTCGTGGTGAGTGTGCAGCGGGAAGGCCACAACAATTTCGCTGCCGATTTCGGCAGCGCTGAAGCCCCGAGTGTTGAAGTGCAGGCCGAGGTGCTGCGCCGTCGTATCCCCTACAGGCCGCTGCGGCGGACGCCGTGGCCGCGCATGCCGGGTCCGCAGACCGCCACCGTGGTCGGTCCGCCGGGGGAGGAGCTGCATGCCGACCGCTATGGCCGGGTGAAAGTGCAGTTCCATTGGGACCGCCAGCTCGATCGCCGCGAGAATGCCTCGTGCTGGATCCGCAGTGCGAGTCCGTGGGCAGGCGCCGACATGGGTGGCGTGTCGCCGCCGCGCGTGGGCCAGGAGGTGATCGTCGATTTCCTCGATGGCGACCCGGACCGCCCCATCATCACCGGTCGTGTCTACAACGAGGACAACATGCCGCCGTTCGGCATGGAGGTGAGCGGCCTCAAGTCGAAGACGGTCAAGGGCGCGGGCTGGAATGAGATCACCATGCATGATGGCGCCGGTGGCGAGCTGCTGAACATGCGGGCGCAGCGTGACATGGTCACCACCGTGCTCAACGACCAGAACGCCAGCGTCAAGAACAACAAGTCCACATCGGTGTCGGTCAACCATCGAATGGACGTCGGCGCCAACCAGGACATCAGCGTCGGCGGCAACCGTGGCATCACGGTCACCGGCACCGACACGCTCGGCGTTACCGGCACCCGCACCACCAATGTGACCGGCGCGGTGACCGAGAAGTACGAAGCAGGCGAAACCAAGACGATCTCCGCAGCCGGCTATACCGAAACCATCACCGGCGACTTCAAGACCACCCTGACCGGCAACTTCACCAGCCAGCGCACCGGCACGTGGACAGAGACCGTCACCTCGACCTCCAGTCGCACGGTTGGCGGACTGGTGACGGAGACGCTGAACGCCGCGCGGGAGGTGACCATTACCGGTCATGACAAGCGCAGCGTGCAGGGCAAGGTCGACGACAGCAATGTCGGCGAGCGGGTGATCGACGTCACCGGCAATTTCAGCCAGGACGTGACCGGTACGCACAGCCAGGGCTCGGATGGCGCGATGAGCCTGGAGTCGGCGGTCAAGCTGTCCACCAAGGTGGGTGGCTCGGTCATCGAGATCACCGACAGCGCCATCAAGATCACCGCCGGTGGCTCGGAAGTGGTCATCGACGCAGGCGGTGTGTCAGTCAACGGCAGCGAGATCAAGCTCAACTGCTGAACAGCACGGGAGATACACCATGCAGGACACCCCCATGCTGCGCGGCCTGAACGCATTGCGCGATGCCTGGCTGGAGGCCAGCGCCGACAGCAGCAGGCGCCTGTTGGTATGGCGTCTGCCGGCTGCCGCCAGCCGCCTGCTGGCCGCGTTCTTCGAGATGCAGCGCAACGACGCAGGGCGTGATACGCCGGATTGCTTCCTGCGCATCGATACCGCCTATGAGCTGGGCTTCCGTTACAGCCGGCAGGTCAAGCAGGATCTGCTCGACCGTTATCTGGCCAGCCAGGACGAGCTGCGCGCGCAGCAGGTGCCACTGGGCTGGCGTGGCCCGAGCGAGGCGCATCCGGACAGCGCGCAGGGTGTGGTCGATGTGCTGGAGAGTTTCATCGACCATCACGGCGAGCATCTGCGCCTGCTGGCTGCCGTGCTGGAACCGGAGCGTTGCGTGCCCGGTGAAGGCTTCGAGCGCTGGCTGGATGCGGCGCTGGCCGCTGCGCCGGGAGAGCGCCTGCGACTGGTGCTGGTGGATACCGAAGAGGACCCGCGCTGGCAGCCGCTGCTGGAGCGTCATGCCAGGACCGCACGGGTGGTCACCGCACCGGTCGACATGTTTGCGATTGCCCGGGATACCGCCGCGCAATCCGGTGGTCGCGGTCCGGAAGTGCTGTACCGGCAGCTGCTGGCGGACCTGATGCTGCTGCTGGAGCGAGGCAGTCCGTCGCAGGTGGTGGCCCGCGCCGGACGCGCGCAGGGCCTGGCGCAGCGGCATGGCTGGCAGGACCAGCAGTCGGTGGTGCAGATGATGGTGGCTGGTGCCTGGCTGAAACATGGCGATCACAGCCAGGCGATCAACAGCTACCGGCAGGCACGCAGCGCCGCAGAAGGTGCACGTGCCAGCGGCAATCCTGCCGCGCCGGAACTGGTGATGCAGAGCTGGTTCGGTGAAGCGGGCTGCTGGTTGGCGGCCAAGCAACCCGAGCGTGCGGCACACACCTACCTGCAGGCATCCGCGTCCGCAGCCAGCATTCCGCATCCCATGTTCGCACTGGAGGGCCAGCGCATGGCGGGCTGGTGTCACGTGCAGGCGGGCCAGCGCGAGGCGGCGCGCACGCAGCTGCTGGAGGCGATCCGCATCGCCAAGCCGCTGGCGCCGGCCGACCGCAAGGCAACGACGCTGCCGCAGGCATTGTGGGATCTGCTGCAGCTTCAGGACGCACGACGCTGCGAACAACTGCAGCAGGTCGCCACTGACTACCTGCAGGCCAGCACCGGCCTGCTGGAGAAGGCGGACGCGCAGGGGCGCGCACTCGGCCCGCGTCCTCCGCGTCCGGCGCTGGATGCCATCGACGCCGAGCTCGATGCCGCGCTGGAGCGCGGCTTTCATCGTGCGCAGCAGGAACGCGAGCGGCTGATCCAGGGCGGTGACGAATTCTTCCGCAAGATCGTGGCCGTCGGCCGTGATTTCCTCGACCCGGGCTGGAACGGCCTGCCGGCGATCGAACACCCGCTCGACCACGAGATTCCGGTGTGGAGCGAGCCCCCGGCGATGCAGCCGCTGCCCGATCCCAGTGGCCTGCTGCAGTCGCCCGTGGCGGCGGCTGCAGGGCCCGCCGTTACAGGAGTGGCTGTTGCATGAAGTCGAACAAGACCGTGGTGATGCTGGTGGCCATCGTGCTTGGCATCATCGTCGTGACCTGGATCAGCGCCGAGTACCGTGACGAAGTAAAGGCGTTCCTGCGCGCGTTGTTCCGCGCCTTGTAACGCAACAGGGAGTGTTGCCGTGAGCATCGCCGCCAAGCATTTCGATCCGCAGCTGGGTATCGACATCCACATGTATGCGGTGCCGCCGTGCCCGCTGCCGACGCCGCACATCGGCCTGGTGCTCGATCCGTTCGACTACATCCCGTTCATCGGTTCGACCATCAAGGTCAACGGCGTGCATCGCGGCACCGCCGGTACCGGCGGCCTGGATATCCACATCCCGCTCGGTGTGTGGGGGCCGCCGTTGGCGGCACCGATGGGCCCTCAGTTCGACGGCGAAGAGATCTTCATGGGCAGTCGTACCGTGTCGGCCGATGGCGAGCCGTTCTCGCGGCTGGCGATGCCGGTGCTGGACTGCAATCTGGCCGGCATGATCAACCCGTTCCGGGTGAAGAAGCCGAAGAAGCCACTTCGGGCGATGTCACTGCCGACCGGCCTGAACGTGGCCATTCCTACCAGCGTCAAGGTGGGAGGACCACCGACGGTGTCGTGGACCGCGCTCGCGTTCCGCGCGGCGTTCGCAGGCCTGGGCAAGCTGCGCAAGAGTGCGTTCTTCCGCAAGAAGATGGATGCCTTTGCCAATTGGCGGCGGGGCAAGTGGGGAAACCTGCCCTCGGGTTTCCTGAAGTGCAAGGTGCTTCGCGCCGAGCCGGTGGACATCCGTGATGGCAGCGTGGTGGTCAACCACCAGGATTTCGATGTTCCGGGCCGCTTGCCACTCACCTGGCAACGCAGCTACGGCTCGCGCCACGCGGGCGCGACGGGTCTGTGCGGCGCGGGTTGGCAGACGCCGGCAGACATCCGCCTGGAGCTGCTGGCCGACGGCAGCGTCTGGCTGTCCGGCCCCGACCAGGTCGCGTTCTTCCCCGAGCTGCCGCCCGCCGAGGGAGAGGCCGGGGCGATTCTCGATTTCGTCGATGGCGCGCGCCTGCTGAGGCGGCGCGGGCAGTGGCGGGTGCGCTTCAAGAACGGCCTGCAGTACGTGTTCGGTGGCGAGCTGCCTGCAGGTGTCAGCGCGTTGCCGGGCCCGCAGTCCTGGCCGATCGAGCGCATCGAGGATGCGCATGGCAACCACTGGCGCTTCGAGCGTCGCGACGGCCATCTGGTGCGCATCGTCGAGAGCGGTATCGGTGACCTGCAGGGCCGCTTCATCGAAGTGGAGGCGCGCCACGGCCACATTGATCGCATGGCCCTGCACGATCCCGCCACCGGCCTGGCCCATCCGCTGGTGAGCTACCGGTACAGTGCCGAAGGTGACCTGCTGGCGGCAGTCGACGCACTGGGGGCACCACGCACGTTTGCCTATGAACGTCACCGCATGGTGCGGCATACCGACCGCGTGGGCCTGTCCTTCCACTATGCGTTCGATGCGCAGGGCAGGGTGGTGCATTCGTGGGGCGATGGCGGTCTCTACGATTATCACTTCGAGTACGACGAGCTGCTGCGCGAAACCCGGGTGACCGACTCGCTGGGGCACCTGAGCGTGGTCAAGTTCGACGAGAACCAGCTGCCGCTGTGCGAGATCGATCCGCTCGATGGCGTGACGCTGTTCGAGTACGACGATTTCGGGCGCACCGTGGCGGTGACCGATCCGGAAGGACTGAGAACGGCGTTTGCCTATGATGCGCATGGCAATGTTGTCCAGCTGCTACGGGCTGACGGCAGCCGCATACTTCACGAGTACGGCGATCTGGATCTTCTGACTGCAGTGCATGTTCCAGATTCTGGAACATGGACCCAGAGCTACAATGAATTCGGAGATATCGTCGCGCAGACGGATCCTCTGGGCGCAGTGACTGAATTCGCCTATGACGCCGCGGGGCAACTGCTGCAGCAGACAAGCGCAAGAGGAGGTGCGACGAGGCTTACCTATGACAGGCATGGTGCCGTCGCGAGCGTCATCTCTGCCACGGGTCGGGAAGTCAAGTTCGAGCACGATGGCAGGGGCCTGCTCATGCGGCAGGTGGATGCTGGAGGGAATCAGACCCAGTTCCGATATGACGTGAAAGGTCGATTGACGGAGTGCATCGAGCCGGATGGTCGGAGTGTCGCCTATTCGTTCGATGCAGAAGATCGGATCTCGGTTTATGTCGATGCGCTGGGAAACCGCACTCTCCTGGAGTACGCAGGCCTGGGGCAGGTTTCGCGGAGGCGGTCGCCGGATGGGTCGCGGGTCGAGTATTTCTACGATACCGAAGAGTGTCTGGTTGGGCTCATCAATTCCGATGGGCAGCGCTACGAGATCGTGAGAGATGCTCTCGGCCGGATTGTCAAGGAAATCGATTACTGGGGGCAGGCCCGGAGCTATCGATACGACGGTGCGGGGCGGCTCGAAGAGTGCGTCGATTCTGAAGGCAGGGTTGTTCGATACACATCCGACAAGCTCGGCCGTGTGTCGCGGCGCTCCGTGGTGTGCGCTGGATATATCGAAGAGGATTACTTCACCTACGACGCCTGCGGAAATCTAATCGAGTGCGGCAATGCAAGTCGGGTCGTCAAGCGCGTGTTCGACGCTGTGGGAAATCTGGTGGAAGAGTCCCAGGACGGCTTCCGCGTGCTCAGCAGTTTCGACAGGTCAGGCAACCGCGTGCGCAGGAGCACATCGACCGGAAACACGATTGAATATGCTTACGATCTTGACGATGAGCTTGTAACGCTTGCCATCAATGGAGAACGTTGTCTGAGTGTTGCCCGGGATGAATCCGGGCGTGTGGTCGAAGAGAAGATCGGGCGGTTCAGCCGATATCTGCAGTACGACCCGTCCTCGAACGTGAGCTCGCAAGCGGTCAGATGCGGGGATGCGCCGCTGTTCGATGTTGCCTACGAATATGATCGCGCCGGAAATCTGATCCGACGCATGGACAGCGTGCAGGGGACTGACCAGTATCGCTACAACGCCTTGGGCAAGCTCAAACAGCGGATTGATCCCCAGGGCCGACTGCACAATCTGCTCGACGGATCTTCCGTCTCACGACTGAAGACGGACATCCGAAGACATGCGCCGGCAAAGCGTGTGGGTGGGGCCGAGGAGGATGAGCTGTGGACTCGTGAAGGCGTGCTCGATGGCGTGAGTTACGTTTTCGATCGAAACGGCGCATTGGTCTGCAAGCGTAGCCTCGACGGCGGTCGGCACCTCGAGCTGACCTGGGATGGCCATCAGCGTCTGGTAGCGGCGACGGTCGATGGCTCCCGATGGGTCTATGGCTATGACTCTTTGGGGCGCCGTGCATTCAAGTCGAACGGGAAGAGAACGGTCTGGTTCTTCTGGGACGCGAATGTATTGCTGAGTGAGGTCGAGGAGGTGAGGGCTGATGTCGGGCGGATTGTGGCGGAGCCCGGGAGTCGAACAAGCCTGGTGGAATCGAGACGGCGCCAGCGTCGTCTAGCCGCGCTATCTGGCAGGGCGAGGGAGTACGTTCATTACCCCGACGGGTTTATCCCGTTCGCTATGGTTGATCCCAAGACAGAGCCTGATGCGGCAGATGGATCAAGGGGCCTCGAAGGTGAAGGGCAGGCTGCTCGGCGTCCGCGGCTGGAACTGCTGCAAAGTGCTGCGCCGGTTCAAGTCGAGGACCATGGTGCGCTCGGTATGTTGGGAGGGGCAATTCTGGGCGGAGCAAAGCCAAAGGATGCTTCAACCGCAATGATCCTTGGCAGTGCGGGTTCGCAGCTTGGTGCAGCACGTGCCGGACCTCCCCGCGATGTCGGCGCACCCGTAAGCGCTCCGGATGCGGAAGTCGCAGCAGCAAAGGTCTATTACTTCTTCAACGATCTCAACGGCCGACCGGTCAGGCTGCTGGATGCTGACGGAACTGTGCTGTGGGAGAGAGCTGCAGGCGCGTCGTTGAGTGATCGGCCTTCCGTCCGGCAGATTGCTGTCAATCTTGGCTACCAGGGGCAGTACGTCGATGAGGAGACGGGCCTGTGTTACAACCGGCATCGGTACTTCGACCCTGCAATCGATGAGTTCGTGTCGCAGGATCCGATGCGGCTTGCCGCGGGAGAGAACTTGTATGCGTACGCGCTGAACCCGTTCGGCTGGGCTGACCCGCTTGGGCTACACTCCACCCAGGTGGACTACGGCAGTACCGACCTCAGCCAGATGGCTCAGATGCATCGCTTGGAGAACGGCATCAAGGGAGGGCGGAACATCGCGGTTTTCGAGTATGTCGATGGTGCGGGGAATCCAAGTTACATCGTGGATGCCAGTGGGGGTGGTCTACACTCTGAGAGGAGGATCGCGGCCAAGTTGACCCAGATGAACATTCCTCCTGAAAATGTCAAACGTGTCTATACTGAACTCGCTCCCTGTCCGCCGGTCAGAGGAATGCAGTACTGCGGAAGAATGCTGTCCAGTGTTTTCCCCGGTGCAGCGGTCACGCACAGCTTTGATTACGGTGTGACGCGGGCATCCAGACGATCAGGTGTCAAGGCGCTGAAGGCGGCGGTCAGGAAGCTATTCAATGGTTGTGGCTGATGAGGTTCATGCGTGACTGAAACTGCATTCTCCCGCGTTTATGGCTCGGGTTCGTTGGAGGTGAGTGCCCAGGTCCTTCGGGATTTCGGACTGGAGCCGTCGACGAGTGAGCTGATGTTGCGGCTGGGGCTTCCTTCAAGGCTGCCCGGCGATGTGCCTATTGTTCAGTTCGAAGTGCCCCGCGTGGTCGAGATCGATGGCACCAGACTTCTGGCTATCGCGCGAGAGCCATGGGGTGAGGATCTGCTGCTGTGCCTGTCGGTGAGTGGCGAGGTGCTTGCCGTGGGTGATGGTGGACGTCAGATCGTGAATGGACGCCTGTCGAGCTTCCTCGGCTTTCTCGAAGCGTATGAGGCATTCCAGGCTCAGGCAAAGGCGGGCGATTCCGGTCCCGTGGTCTACTCCCAGGCGGAGATGCAGGCCCGGCTGGAGGCATTCAAGCGGGGTGAGATTCCCAAGCGCTCTGCAAAGCCGCGATTCGATCGCGGTGAGGCGATCAAGGCCATGGTGTCGGAGTGGAGGAGCCTTGATGCCGCTGCACTGACGGAAGGGTCATGGTGGTCAATCGTTCTGGAGCAGATCCAGGATGGCCTTATTTGAGGTGTCGGCCCCGTGAGGCGGCATCTGGTTGTCGCGGCACAATCGGGACGGCACGGATCCGCTTGGCCCAGCAGACCGACATCGGGCATGGAATGTGGCTAGGTCGTCGCGCCAATGGTGTGCTTCTGAAGCGACTCGATCGTTGCCTGTATTTTCTCCAGACCCACCTTTCCGCAACCCACGAGCGTCAAGTCACGAAGCGCGGGAAGATCATTGATGACCTCGACGTTGGCAATCTTCTTGCAGTACTGGATATCCAGCTTCTGAAGCTGCTCAAGACCGACCAGTGCACGGATGTCTGTCAGCGAACTCGGATTCTTCAGCCATACCGACGTCAACGCGGCAAGTGTCTCGATGCCACCGAGGCTTTTCAGCTTCATGCCAACCAACAGTCCCAGGCGTTGAAGGCCACCAACCGATGCAGACAGGATGTTGAAGATCTCACCATCGACGGGGACATTCAGAATGTTCAGTTCTTCCAGAGGCAGGGCCAGGGCGTGCCTGACATTCTTCAGTGACTTGTCTGGATAGAGCGAAAGGACCTTCAGTGCGGGGAAGCGTGATGCGTCGAAGCGCACCGGTACATCGACATACAGCGTCCTGAGATTGGGGAGCACGACGCCCGGCCAGGCCAACGTCCCCGTGCCAAGATGGATGCTCAATGCCTCAATGCTCTCGGGCAGAAGTCCTTCCTCGAGTCCATCCGTGATCGACGGTGCGATTGATCCCGGCCCGATGCTGAGCGTCTTGAGACCTCGCATTTCCCTGAGGATCTCCGGAAGCGCTTCGAGCTTGTCGCCGGGAGGTGACCAGAGGTGAACCTGCTCGATCCGGGCAAGCCTCTCAGTGTTGAAGGGGACATTGAAGAACACCAGCTCAGCACCCGGGGTCGGGAATCCTGCTTCGTGTCTGCCATGCATCAGGACAACTTTTTTGTTCATATTCTTTTCACTACCACTGGCTGGCGTCCGGCAGCAAGATCTCCCAGTCACGTCGAGTAACGAACAGCCGCTGTGACCGCTCTTCCTGCTCCGGCCTGCCTCTTTGAGAGGGCATCTTCTGCGGAGCTTGGCGCGGGTCATGACAAGCCTGCATCCGGTCTGCACACGCAGCAGCCATCGCGGACGATCACCCGATCAACCCCGATCCGGCCTGCCATGCGTTGAACAGTTCGTCCTCGCTCTGGAGACGTACCATGTCGCCCGTCCTTCGTCGTGTGCTGTGCCTGCTGGCGCTGCTGCTCTGTGCCTTCACCACGGCCGCCCAGACCCACGGCCGTCCGGCCGTCCGCCCGGTTCGTGCGGTCCCGTTGCTGCAGGTCGCGGGCGCCGAGCAGCCCATCGTGCTGCGTCGGGCCTCGATCGAAGGGGAGGTCCAGGCGGGTATCGCCCAGACCCGCGTCACGTTGGAGTTCCATAACCCCAACCGCCGGGTCATGGAGGGCGAGCTGCAGTTCCCGCTGGCTGATGGCCAGCAGATCACCGGCTTCGCCCTGGATATCGATGGCCAGTTGCGCGAGGCGGTGCCCGTGCCCAAGGACCGGGGGCGTCAGGTGTTCGAGGACATCGCGCGTCGCGGCGTCGATCCGGGCCTGCTGGAGCAGACCGCCGGCAATCAGTTCCGCCTGCGTGTCTACCCGTTGCCCGCCGGCGGCAGCCGCCGTGTGCAGCTGGTGCTGCGCGAACCGCTGGCGTTTGCCGCCCACGGCTGGCAATGGACTTTGCCGTTGCAGTTCGCCGCCAGCGCGGCCTCGGTCGAGCTGACGCTGCAGGCGCCGGATGCGGCGACCACGGGCGCAGGGCCGTTCCGCTTCACTGAGGGGCAACTGCATTGGCAGGGCCGAGGCGCCCTGTTGCCGGCGCAGCTGCAGTGGACGCTCCCGGCATCACGTCAGGCACGGGTACAGGTCGCACCGTGGCAGGACGGTCACTATCTGCTGGCACAGCTGCCGGTGCCGGTCGATAACGCGCCGCGTACGCTGCCGACCGATATCGGCCTGCTGTGGGATGGCTCCGGCTCATCAGACCGGCGTGACCGTTCGCGGGAGTTTGCACTGCTGGACCGTTACTTTGCTGTGCTGGGAAACGGCACGGTCGCGTTGACGGTCCTGCGTGACCGGGCCGAGCCGGTGCGTCGCTTCCGTATCCGCGGCGGTGACTGGTCGGCATTGCGGCAGGCGTTGCAGGCCGTCCGCCCGGATGGCGCCAGCGCGCTGGCGCAGTGGCAGCCGCAGGCAGCCGTGAAGGAGTACCTGCTGGTCAGCGACGGTCTGTTGACCTACGGCCCGCAGGTGTTGCCGACGCTCGCCGCCGACCAGCGCCTGTTCGCGGTCAGCAGTGCGGGCGCACATACCGATGTCGTTCGGCTGCGCGGTTGGAGCGAATCACATGGCGGTCGCTTCGTCGCCCTGGGAACGGATGTCGATGCCGCTGCACGCGAACTGCTGTCTTCGCCGCTGGACGTGCAGGTCGATGCGGGCCGCGGTGTACAGGACGTGGTGATCGATCGTCGCAGTGAAGCGCAGGGCTGGCTGTGGCTGCACTCGCGGCTGGCGGCGGACGGCGTGCCGATGCGGGTCCGCGTCGGCGGCCAATGGCTGGCGCTGCCCGCGACACAGACGAGCGGCAATGGAGAACTGCTGGCCGGCCTGTGGGCGCAGGCGCGGCTGCAGCAGCTGGCCGCCGACCGTCGCGGCAACCGTGAGGCGATGCAGCGCCTGTCGCAGCAGTTCGGCCTGGTCGGTCCGGATACCTCGTTGATCGTGCTGGAGACGCTGGACGATTACCTGCGCTACGCGATCCGGCCTGCCGGCGCGCTGCGGGCCGAGTACGATGCCCGCTTTGCACGCGTGGTCGCTGACCGCAGCGCCGCCGAGCGCCGTCGCCTGGACGACATCGCCGCACAGTGGCAGGAGCGCCGGGAGTGGTGGCGCCGCAGCTGGCCGAAAGACACGCCGCCGCAGTTGCAGGGAAAGGCGTTGGACAGGGTTGCCGTCTCTGCTTCGGCCGCCGCGCCGGCAGCGATGCTCGCGGCCGCACCTCCCGCGCCCGCACCGATGCTTGCGGCCGCGGAACGCGACGTCCAGGTGTCGCGTGCACGCGCCCGTCGCTCGGCACCTGCACAGGAAGCCGCACGCGATGCGAGCACGGGGAGCGGCGCTGCCGCAGCGCCAGAGGCCGCAGCGAACAGCGGTGCGCTCGGCATCCAACTGGCCGCATGGCAGCCAGATTCGGCCATTGCCCGGCGCCTGCGCCAGGGGCCGTCCTCGCAGCTGTACGACCGCTACCTGGCCGAGCGCGCCGCGCATGCCGACAGCAGTGCGTTCTTTCTCGACGTGGCCGATCTGTTGCTGGAGCAGGGGCAGCGGGATCTGGCCCTGCGCGTGCTGTCCAACCTGGCCGAGATGGACCTGGACAACCGCCATCTGCTGCGCGTGCTCGGCTACCGCCTGATGCAGGCCGACGCACCGATGCTGGCGGTGCCGGTGTTCGAGCAGGTGTTGGCGATGGGCGAGGAGGAGCCGCAGAGCTTCCGTGATCTCGGCCTGGCCCTGGCGGCGGCGGGCCGGCCACAGCAGGCGCTGGCGCCGCTGTACCAGGTGGTGACGCGGCCCTGGGACAGCCGGTTCAACGGCATTGCACTGATCGCGCTGGACGAGCTGACCCAACTGGTTGCACGCAGCACGCCAGGGCTTGATACCTCGGCCATCGACCCGCGCCTGCTGCAGCCGATGCCGCTGGACCTGCGGGTAGTGCTGTCGTGGGATGCGGACAACAGCGACATGGACCTGTGGGTGACCGATCCGAACGGCGAGCGCGCGTACTACGGCAATCGTCTGACCTACCAGGGAGGACAGATGTCACAGGACTTCACCGGAGGCTATGGACCCGAGCAGTTCTCACTGCGTGATGCCAAGCCGGGCAGGTACAAGGTGGAGGCCAATTATTTCGGCAGTCGCCAGCAGCTGGTGACCGGTGCCACGACCCTGATGCTGCGCCTGACCACCCATTGGGGCACGCCGAAGCAGAAGGACCAGAGGGTGACGATGCGGTTGAAGGATCGTGCCGAAACAGTGCTGGTGGGCGAGTTCGAGGTCAGATAGCGCCGAGCTCAGTTCGGGCAGGCTTGAGTCGGAGCCGGGCATGACCCGGCTCCACGCGATGGTGTCACGGTGCCGTCGCTGCGCCTGCCACCGAAGGCGATGGCGGATGGACGCGCAGGCCGAACAGGGGACGCAGCCAGCGGACACGACGGATCAGCAGCTCGTGGATCAGCAGGCAGCCGGCGACGGTGCCGGCAACCAGCAGAGCCGGTTCCAGCCAGGGGCCGAGCTGAAGGGGCCGCAGCCAGTAGAGCAGGACGATCAGCACGGTCTGGTGCAGGATGTACCAGCTGAAGACCGCCTCTCGGCAGTAGTCGAGGCCACGCCACGGCCGGTCGAGCAGCACGCGGGCCCAGCCGAACATCGCCAGCAGTGCGCACCAGGTGTACAGGGCCCGGCCGACGCGCTCGGTCTGCGCCCATGGCAGCGACAGCACCCATGGATCGAGCTGGCCAAGGTCCGGCATCCGGCCCAGGGCGCGGATGCCGAGTTCGACCAGCAGCCCGCTCAAGGCCAGCGCCAACGTCAGGCGCCGGCCGCGCACGAGCAGGTCCCAGCCGCGTTGCCAGCGTGCGGCCCAGAAACCGGCCAGGAACAGGGGCAGGGATTCGGCATGCACGTAGAGGTCGTTCAGCAGCGCATGGGTGGGCGGCCACGCAGGCATCACCACCAGCAGGGCCCAGGCCAGCCAGAGCACCGGCAGCAGCAGGCCGACGATCGCGATCAGGCGGTCATCGGGCCGCCATGACGGCAGCCGCGCCCACAGGGCCTGCATCGGACCGGCCAGCGCGATGGCCAGCAGGGTGTAGGGCACCAGGTACGCCAGATACCACAGGTGATTCCAGGTGAACCCGTAGGCTGCGCCGTCGAAATGCGCGCCCGGCCACGGCCGGAACTGCCAGTAACGCCACAGGAAGGCGCCGAGTCCTGGCGTCACATCGCCCTTGTCCACCGCTTCGCAGTAAGCCTGCAGCGAGACGACAGCGACGATGCCGAACAACAGCGGCAGCAGCAGGCGTCCGCTGCGTTTCAGTGCGAACCGGTGCCGCCCGTGCCGCGGCAATGAGAGACCCAGAGCGATACCCGAGATCACGAACAGCAGTGGCATGCGCCAGCGGTTCAGAGCGATCATCGGCCACTGCAGCCACTCGGCCGTGTAGGCGCTCTTGAGATGGAAGCCCCAGCCATCCACGTAGGCCATGGCCGCGTGGTAAAGGATGAGCAGGGCGAAGGCGAGCACGCGGAGCGTGTCGATGTCATGGCGTCGGGTCATGGCCGCAACCGGCAGGAAGGTGACGCCAGACTGCGTCCGCAAAGGTGGCGGCGTAAGCGGCAGGGGGCCACCGGTGACGCGGTAGTGACCAATGGCGGGCGTGCCGGGATCAACGGGGAGGCTACGCTCGCTCCCTTGATGCACGCTGAGGGACCGCGACGAGATGGATGCAGCAATGGCTCAGGGCAGACTGCCGCGCTGGCGAACGTCAAGTCGCCTGCTGGTGTGGGCCGCGATCCTGTCGGCGACCGCAGTGACGAACGCGCTGGTGGAAGTGATGGATTCCGGGCGCCACGGCACCGCCCTGGCCCTGTGGGAGCCCCTGGTCTGGGAGTTCAGCAGCGCCGGAGCGGTGCTGCTGACCCTGCCGCTGCTGTGGTGGGGGTGCCAGCGCTGGCCGTTGCATGCCGACACCTGGAGGCGCCTGCTGCCGCTGTACCTGCTGGCCAGCGTGGGGTGGTCGCTGCTGCACGTGGTGGGGATGATGGTGATCCGCCACCTCGCGTACGCCGCACTGGGCCATCACTACCAGGACGATGACGGCTGGTTGCAGCGCTTTGCCTACGAGTACCTGAAGGATGTCCGCACGTTCGCGTTGTTCGTGGCGCTGGAGCACCTTGCCGGCTGGTTCGGCCGCCGCCGCCAGGGTGAGGCATCCCTGCTGGCCGCGCCGGATGTCGGTCCGCCGGTCGAGCCGGTCGAGCGCCCGCAGCACTTCCTGGTGCGCAAGCTGGGCAAGGAATTCCTGGTCGCCACCGAGGACGTCGAGTACGCCCAGGCCGCTGGCAACTACGTGAATCTGAGGGTCCGCGGCCATGACTATCCGCTGCGGATCACCATGGCGGTGCTGGAACTGCGGCTGGATCCGCTGGTGTTCCTGCGGCCGCATCGCAGCTGGCTGATCAACCGCGGGCAGCTGCGCTCCATCGAGCCGCTGGATGGCGGCGAGGCCCTGCTGCACATGGCCGATGGGGCCAAGACTCCCTGCAGCAGGCGCCAGCTGCCGCTGCTGCGGCAGGCGCTGGCGGGAGGATAGGGGCGGGCGGACCTGCGGAGCGCCCGCCCCCTTCGTGCTTACTTCCTGTCCTTCTTGATCATCGCGTCGATGCGCGCGGCGCGGGCTTCCGAGCCGGGGTGCGACGACATCAGGCCGCCTTCGCTGGACAGCTTGCGGAACATGCTGGCCAGGGCTGCCGGATCATAGTTGTGGCGCTTCATGAACTGATAGCCGTACTCGTCCGCCGCGCTCTCTTCCTTCTGCGAGAACTGGGCGTTGACGAAACCCTCGGCGAGGTCGCCGAGCTGGCCCTGGCTGAGCTGGGTCAGGTTGCCGTTGCCCGACGCTGCCAGGCCTTCGCGGCCGGCCGATGCGAGCAGCGCGGTGCGCATCTTGGTCTTGCTGTGGCCCAGCTTCACGTGGCCGATTTCGTGGCCGATCACGCCACGCACCTCGTCATCGCTGGCCATGTCCATCAGGCCGGTGTAGACGCGGACGCAGCCGTTGGCCATCGCCCAGGCGTTGACATCGGCGGTCCGGTAGACCTTGAAGTTCAGGTTCAGGCCGTCCTCGTTGGCGAGCCCCTGGGTGATCTTGGCCAGGCGCTGGGCATAGGGATCGTTGGCGGGTGCCAGCTGGTTCTCCTTGTCCATGTAGGCGCAGGCCTGGTCGGCGGCCGCCGAGACCTCTGCGTCGGACAGGGTCAGCGCCTTGCCGGCCTTCAGGCCGGTGCTGGTCAGGCCCTTCAGGTCGATGGCCGAGGCATTGGCGGCCAGCAGGCAGGCGGCCAGGCACAGGGTGGAACGCATGATCTTCATTGAAATGGTGCTCCTTGGATTGGGATGGGCCGCGCGTCCCCCTGTTGCCGCGGCGGCCGGGAAGTCTACCGGCTTCAGCCCGGCCCGTGTCCAGCCGCCGGCCGGGCCACTGGGGGTGCCTCGCCGCCTGCCGGGCGCCTGCGTTATCATTGGCAGTCATTTTTTGAACGCACGACCGCCGACATGATCGAACTGAATCCTGTCCGCCAGCGCATCACCGATCTGACCGATCGCGTGCTGTCGCTTCGGGGGTATCTTTGACTACGACGCCAAGAAAGAGCGTCTTGAAGAAGTAACGCGGGAGCTTGAAAACCCCGACGTCTGGAACAACGCCGAGTACGCCCAGAACCTGGGGCGCGAGCGATCCAGCCTGGAAAAGACCGTGGGCGGCATCGCCTCGGTGCTCGATGGCCTGAAGGATGCGACCGAGCTGCTGGAGCTGGCCGAGTCCGAGCAGGACGAGGACACCGCGCTGGCCGTGGTTGCCGATCTGGACAAGCACCAGTCGCACGTCGAGAAGCTGGAGTTCCAGCGCATGTTCTCCGGCGAGATGGACAATGCCGCTGCGTTCGTCGACATCCAGGCCGGTGCCGGTGGTACCGAAGCCCAGGACTGGGCCGAGATCCTGCTGCGCATGTACCTGCGCTGGTGCGAATCGCGTGGCTGGAAGACCGAGCTGATGGAAGTTTCCGGCGGTGATGTGGCGGGCATCAAGTCGGCCACCCTGCGCGTGGAAGGTGACTATGCCTATGGCTGGCTGAAGACCGAGACCGGCGTGCACCGCCTGGTGCGCAAGTCGCCGTTCGACTCGGACAACCGTCGCCACACCAGCTTCACCTCGGTGTTCGTTTCGCCGGAGATCGACGACAACATCGACATCACCATCAACCCGGCCGATCTGCGCACCGACGTCTACCGTTCGTCCGGCGCCGGTGGTCAGCACGTCAACAAGACCGAGTCGGCGGTGCGTATCACCCACATTCCGACCAACATCGTGGTGGCGTGCCAGACCGGCCGCAGCCAGCACCAGAACCGCGACAACGCGATGAAGATGCTGGCCGCAAAGCTCTACGAGCTCGAGATCCAGAAGCGCAACGCGGAGAAGGATGCCGTGGAAGCGACCAAGTCCGACATCGGCTGGGGCAGCCAGATCCGCAATTACGTGCTCGATCAGAGCCGCATCAAGGACCTGCGCACGGGCATCGAGCGTTCCGATACGCAGAAGGTGCTCGATGGTGACCTCGATGAGTTCGTCGAGGCCAGCCTGAAGGCCGGCCTGGCGGTGGGGTCCAAGCGCGTCGATGCCTGATGCGCACGCCTGCGCCGATATCATCGCCTTCCGCAACGGAGGGCGATGATGCGCAGCGAGAGTGAACGCAGGGAGCTCGGCGGTTTCCTCAAGGCCTGCCGCGCCCGTGTCGACCCGGCCACGCTGGGCCTGCCGGCCGGGCGTAGGCGTACCCCCGGCCTGAAGCGCGAGGAAGTGGCGCTGGCGGTGGGGGTCAGTGTCAGCTGGTACACCTGGATCGAGCAGGGACGTGAAGTGCGTGCGTCGCCGGAAGTGCTCGAGCGCCTGGCCCGGGTGTTGCGCATGAGCGATGACGAGCGCGCATATGCGTTCGCGCTGTCCGGCTATGGCGTTCCGCTGGAGTCGCCAGATGAAAGCGTGACTGATGGCCTGCGCCAGCTGGTGGACGCGATGCAGCCGATCCCGGCCTACGTACGCAACACCCGTTTCGACATCCTGGCGTGGAATCCGGCCATTGCCGAACTGTTCGTCGACTACAGCCAGCTGGCGCCGCATGAGCGCAACACGCTGCGGCTGATGTTCCTGTATCCGCCCTATCGCACGTTGATCCTCAACTGGGAGGAGATGGCCCGGGGCCTGCTGGCCGGCTTCCGCGCGGCGATGGCGCAGGCGCAGGACAAGGCGCCTTTCCTGGCGCTGGCCGAGGACATCGCTGCCCACAGCGATACGTTCCGGCAGTGGTGGCCGGAGCATGATGTGCGCCGCTTCGACGAGGGGGCGAAGAAGCTGAACCACCCCACGCGCGGGTTGCTGGACCTGCAGTACGTGGCGCTGGTGCCGGAGAGCCGGCACGACCTGTCGTTGGTCACCTACCTGCCGCGAAAGTAGGTGGGTCGGGGGGGGGGGGGGGGGCGGCGCCGGCCGGCCCCCCCCCCGCCGCCCGCGCCCCGCGCCCCCGCCCCCCCCCCCCCCCCCCCCCCCCCCCCCCCCCCCCCCCCGCCATCCCGCAGGAAACCAGCTTCTGCTGTGGCTTGGCTGTGGCTTGGCGTGGCTTGGGGGGGCAGGGCGCAGCCCTGCCGACAACCCCATTCAGGCAGGTAAGTGCAGGTCACAGGATAAGCAGACGCCTTGTTGCGCGGCAGCTTCGGGTCCACATTCCTGACAGGAGACGGGCAATCGGCCCGTTGCCGAGACAACAGGAGCCCTGCATGTCCGCTGCCCCCGCCATTGCGATTTCCCTCGATCCGGCCACCGGCCAGGAAATCGCCCGCCATCCTTTCGTTACCGACGCCGAGCTGGAGGTGATCCTCGATCGAGGCCAGGCCGGCTTTGCCGCCTGGAGTGCGCAGTCGCTGGAGCAGCGCGCCGATGCCCTGCGTGCGATGGCCGCGGTCCTGCGCCGCGACCGCGAATCGCTTGCGGCGCTGGCCACCGCCGAGATGGGCAAGGTCCATGCCGAATCGTTGGCCGAAATCGAGAAGTGCGCGGTGCTCTGCGAGTGGTATGCGGATAACGGCGCACAGTACCTGCGCGACGAGCCGACGCTGGTTCCCGATGACAAGGCCTACGTGTCCTACCTGCCACTGGGCGTGGTGCTGGGCATCATGCCGTGGAATTTCCCGTACTGGCAGGTGATGCGCGCAGCGGTGCCGATCCTGATGGGAGGCAATGGTTTCCTGCTCAAGCCGGCCGAGAACATCGTCGGTACCGCCCATCTGCTCGACGCCGCCTGGCGCGACGCGGGCCTGCCGGAAGGCACCTTCATCGCCGCCAACATCAGCCGTGAGGGCACCAGCCGTGCCATCGCCGATGACCGCATCGCAGCCGTCACCCTGACCGGCAGCGTCGGCGCAGGCCGCAGCATTGCCGCGCAGGCCGGGCAGGCATTGAAGAAGGTCGTGCTGGAACTGGGGGGCTCGGACCCCTTCATCGTGCTGGACGATGCCGACCTCGACGCGGCGGTGGATGCGGCACTCGCCTCGCGCTTCCAGAACACCGGACAGGTCTGCATCGCCGGCAAGCGCATCATCGTCGAGGACGGCGTGTACGACCGTTTCGTGGCGCAGTTCTGCGCGAAGGTGCAGGCGCTGACCGTCGGTGATGGCCGTGAACCGGGCAACCGCATCGGTCCCATGGCCCGGCAGGACCTGCTCGAGCAGCTCGATGCGCAGGTGCGTGCATCGGTAGAGGCCGGTGCGCAGCTGCTGGTCGGCGGTCATCAGCTGGATCGTCCGGGCAGCTTCTATGCCCCCACGGTGTTGGCCGGTGTCGAGCCGGGCATGCAGGCGTTCGATACCGAGACCTTCGGCCCGGTGGCTTCGATCAGCCGCGCACGCGATGCCGATCATGCGGTGGAGCTGGCCAACCAGAGCGAATTCGGCCTCAGCGGCAACCTGTGGAGCGGCGATCGCGAGCGCGCGATGCGGCTGGCACGCAGGCTGCAGACCGGCGGCGTGTTCGTCAACGGCTTCTCCGCGTCCGACCCGCGCGTGCCGATCGGTGGCGTGAAGAAGAGTGGCTTCGGCCGCGAGCTGTCGCATTTCGGCATCCGCGAGTTCGTGAACGCGCAGACCGTGTGGTTCGACCGTCGTTGACGCACGGCTTGCATCCTTCCTGTAACGATCCACCACCAGTCCAGTGAAGAGGGACGGCATTCCCATGTCCAAGGGTTCAGATCTGCTTGTCGCGGCGCTCGAGAACGAGGGCGTCGAACGTATTTTCGGTATTCCCGGCGAAGAAAACCTCGATGTCGTCGAGTCGCTGCGCCATTCCAGCATCGAGCTGGTCATCACCCGCCATGAGCAGGCGGCGGTGTTCATGGCGGCCACCTATGGACGCCTGACCGGCAAGCCGGGCGTGTGCCTGGCCACGCTCGGCCCGGGTGCCCTCAACTTCACCACCGGTGCGGCCTACGCGCTGCTGGGCGCATGGCCGGTGATCATGATCACCGGGCAGAAGGGCATCGTCGCCAGCAAGCAGGCGCGCTTCCAGATCGTCGACATCGTCAGCACGATGAAGCCGCTGACCAAGCAGGCGCGGCAGATCGTATCGGCGCGCACCATCCCGACCATCGTCCGCGAGGCATTCCGTGTCGCGCAGGAAGAACGTCCGGGCCCGGTCCTGCTGGAACTGCCGGAGGACATCGCGGCCACTGAAGTCGAGGATGTGGCATTGATCCCGACGCATGCGGTGGATCGACCGATCGCCAGTCCCGAGGCGCTCGATCGCGCCGCGCAGATCATCCGCAATGCGAAGCGTCCGCTGCTGATGATCGCCTCCGCGGCGTCACGGCCGCAGTCCAGCGACGCGCTGTCAGCCTTCGTACTGCGTGCCGGCATTCCCTTCTTCACCACGCAGATGGGCAAGGGTGCGGTGGCGGGCGGATCAGGCCTGTACATGGGGACCGCCGCGCTGACCGAACGCGACTATGTGCACATGGCCATCGACCAGGCCGACGTGATCGTCACCATCGGCCATGAAGTGACCGAGAAGCCGCCTTTCGTGATGCGGCCCGGCGGACCGACCGTCATCCACATCGGCTATTCGCAGGCGGCGGTCGAGCAGGTCTACTTCCCGCAGGTGGAGGTGATCGGCGATATCGGCCGTTCGCTGACCCAGCTGGCCGACCGCATCGAAGGCCAGGTGGCCCATGCCGATGCGCTGCTGCCGCTGCGGGCCACCATCCTCGACCATCTCGCCGACCGTGCCGAAGAGGCCCGGTTCACCCCGCAGCGGCTGGTCCACGACGTGCGCCGGGTGATGCCGCCCGACGGCATCGTGGCGCTGGACAATGGCATGTACAAGATATGGTTCGCGCGCAATTACCGCACCCAGGTAGCCAATACGCTGCTTCTGGACAATGCGCTTGCCACGATGGGCGCGGGCCTGCCTTCGGCGATCATGGCCTCGATCCTGTACCCGCAGCGCCGGGTGCTGGCGGTGTGTGGCGACGGCGGCTTCATGATGAACAGCCAGGAGCTGGAAACCGCGCGGCGGCTGGGGCTGAACCTGGTGGTGCTGATCCTCAACGATGGTGCCTACGGCATGATCCGCTGGAAGCAGGCGGTGGATGGCTTCACCGACTATGGGATGACCTTCGGCAATCCGGACTTCGTCAGGTATGCCGAGGCCTATGGTTGCAAGGGCCACGAAGTGACGGCCATCGAGCAGCTCATCCCGACGCTGGAGGCGGCGTTCAACGAAGGCGGGGTGCACCTGGTGTCGGTGCCGATCGACTATGCGGAGAACGAGCGGGTGCTGGTGGATGAATTGCGGCAGGCGTTCCCCGGGAATGCCTGAGGTAGCGCCGGGCCACGCCCGGGGATTCCTGCCGACTGACCGCCGGGCATGGCCCGGCGCTACCTGGCCGTGGGCGCCGGCCAGGGCCGGGGCAGGGTGGTTTTGCTATGCTGTGCAGCCGGCCGTGCCGGGCGCAAGACTCCCCCAACTACACGATTCCCGCAGATCCATGAGCGAAGCTACCGAAACCCCTTCCGTCGACGAAAACAAGTTGATCGCCGAGCGCCGCGAGAAACTCAAAGCGCTGCGCGGGCAGGGGATCGCGTACCCGAACGACTTCCGTCGCGAGGACTTCGCCGGCCAGCTGCAGGACGAGTACAGCGACGCCGAAACCTGGACCGCCGAGGCCCTGGAAGCCAATGGCCGCCAGGTGCGCATGGCCGGACGCCTGATGGCCAAGCGCATCATGGGCAAGGCCAGCTTCGCCCAGATCCAGGACGAGTCCGGCCGCATCCAGCTGTTCCTGCAGGGCGCGGCCCTGGGCGATGACTACGCTGCTTTCAAGGGCTGGGACGTGGGTGACATCATCGCCGTCGAGGGCGGCCTGACCCGTACCCGCACCGGTGAACTGTCGGTCAAGGCCGCAACGATCCGACTGCTGACCAAGTCGCTGCGTCCGCTTCCGGACAAGTGGCATGGCCTGGCCGACGTCGAGCAGCGCTACCGCCAGCGTTACGTCGATCTGATCGTGACCCCGGAGTCGCGCGCGGTGTTCATCAAGCGCTCGAAGATCATCCGTGCCATGCGCGCGTGGCTGGACAACCGCGACTTCCTCGAAGTCGAGACGCCGATGATGCATTACATCCCCGGCGGTGCGGCGGCCAAGCCGTTCACCACCCATCACAACGCGCTGGACCTGGACCTGTACCTGCGCGTAGCGCCGGAGTTGTACCTGAAGCGCCTGACCGTCGGTGGCCTGGAGCGGGTGTACGAAATCAACCGCAATTTCCGCAATGAAGGCGTCAGCACCCGGCACAACCCGGAGTTCACCATGATGGAGCTGTACGAGGCCTACGCCACGTACAACGAGATCATGGACCTGACCGAAGGCGTGATCCGGGACGTGGCCAGGACGGTGAACGGCACTACCGAAGTGGAGTGGGACGGCGCGAAGATCGATCTCGGCCCGGCGTTCCGCCGCTGGCGGATGGACGAGGCCGTGCGGCACCACAATCCGGAGATCTCCGCTGCCGACTGCACCGACCGCGAAGCGCTGCTGCGGCACTGCGAGCGCCTGAAGATCAAGGTCAAGCCGTCCTACGGCTGGGGCAAACTGCTGCTGGAGATCTTCGAAGCCACCGTCGAGCACACCCTGATCCAGCCCACCTTCATCACCGATCATCCGGTGGAGGTCTCGCCGCTGGCGCGTGCCAACGACAACGACCCCGGCTACACCGATCGCTTCGAGCTGTTCGTGAACGGCAAGGAGCTTGCCAACGGCTTCTCCGAGCTGAACGACCCGGAGGATCAGGCCCAGCGTTTCCAGGCCCAGGTGGCCGCCAAGGAGGGGGGCGATGACGAGGCCATGCACTACG
The DNA here is from genome assembly GCF_056760435.1 of Stenotrophomonas sp. STEN008. Lineage (NCBI taxonomy): Bacteria > Pseudomonadati > Pseudomonadota > Gammaproteobacteria > Lysobacterales > Lysobacteraceae > Stenotrophomonas > Stenotrophomonas sp. STEN008. The sequence goes on from NZ_JBRRET010000014.1 coordinate 56,348, forward strand.
ATGCCGACTACATCCGCGCGCTGGAGTACGGCATGGCGCCGACCGGCGGCCTCGGCATCGGCGTCGACCGCCTGGTGATGCTGCTGACCGGCAGCAGCTCCATCCGCGACGTGCTGCTGTTCCCGTACATGCGTCCGGAGCACTGAGCCGGGGTTTTGTGACTCCCGTTTGTGCGCGCCGTCCCGAAACGGGACGGCGCAATTGACGTCTCTGGCACTCGGCGTATCGTAATTGCACTACCTTGACGCCGGCTATGGCTTGATCGGTGACGGGGAAGAGCGCAATGTGGAGAGCCCGCTTCACAATGTGACCACGATCATGAACCGGGACGCATGACACGGGAGTCAGTCCGATGCAGGGTGCCAGCGTGCGCAGCGGCAGCGTTTCCACGCCTGCTGATGACCAAGCGTGGTCGAGAAACCAGGCGGAGTACACGTTGAACATCGTCATCGTCGATGACCAGACCTCCGCGCGGACGATGCTGCGGCACGTCATCGAGGACATTGCGCCGGAACTGAGCGTGCATGACTTCGGCGATCCCCTGACCGCGCTGGCCTGGTGCGAATCGCACCCGGTCGACCTGCTGCTGCTCGACTACCGCATGCCGGAAATGGACGGGCTGGAATTCGCCCGCCGCTTCCGGCGCCTGCCCAAACATCGCGACATCCCCGTGATCCTGATCACCGTGGTGGGCGACGAGCCGATCCGGCAGGCCGCGCTGGAGGCAGGCGTGATCGACTTCCTGGTCAAGCCGATCCGCCCGCGCGAACTGCGGGCGCGCTGCTACAACCTGCTGCAGCTGCGCCAGCAGACCGAGAACGTGAAACAGCGCGCGCTGTCACTGGAACAGCGCCTGCTCGCCAGCATGCACGAGGTCGAGGAGCGGGAGCGCGAGACCTTGTCGCGATTGGCTCGTGCGATCGAGTTTCGTGACGCCGGCACCAGTGCCTACCTGGAGCGGATGGCCCGCGTGGCCGGGCTTATCGCCGAGCAGCTGGGCCTGCCGGAAGACGAGGTACGGCTGATCGAGATGGCGGCGCCCCTGCACGACATGGGCAAGATCGCCATACCGGATGCGGTGCTGCTCAAGCAGGGCAAGCTCAATGAAGAGGAGCTGGCGATCATGCGCCGTCACCCGCGCATCGGCCATGAACTGCTCAGCGGCAGCCAGAACCGCTTCATCCAGGTCGGTGCGCTGATCGCGCTGCGCCACCATGAACGCTACGACGGCAGTGGTTACCCCGATGGGCTGGTAGGCGAAGCGATTCCACTGGAAGCGCGCATCGTTGCCGTCGCCGATGTCTTCGACGCCCTGATTTCCCCGCGTCCATACAAGGAAGCCTGGACGATGGAAGCAACGCTGGCCTATCTGTATGCCCAGCGTGGCCGCCTGTTCGACCCCCGCTGCGTGGATGCGCTGCTGCGGGGCCGCCAGCAACTGCTGGACATCTGCGCGCAGCACTCGACGGCCTCCACGCGACCGGGTGGATGAGATGCAGGACCTGTTCGCACGGCTGAAGCGCCGGCTGTCGCAGCGGCCCGACTCCGAGCACGGGCAGGTGATAGTGCGGATCGCGCTGATCTCGCTGATCCTGGTTTACGTACTGCTGTCCGGGGCCCGGATGCATCGCCTGGAGCAGTACCAGGGCGTGCTCGTGACCGTGCTGACCGGGCTGTCGATATCCCTGCTGCTGTTCGCCTGGTTGCTGTGGAAGCCGGGGCGCTCCGATGCGCGCAGGGTGGTCGGCATGGTCGCCGACTATGGGTTGATGACGGTCGGCATGGTGCAGATGGGCGAGCCTCTGGCCTGGGTCTATGCGGTGGTGATGTGGGTCACGGTGGGCAATGGCCTGCGCTTCGGCAACCGCTACCTGGGCGTGGCGATCGCCATGGCCCTGGTCAGCTTCGGTACCACCGTGCTGTTGACACCCTACTGGCGTGACAACCCCAGCCTGGCCGTGCCCCTGTGGCTGGGCCTGGTGGCGGTTCCGCTGTGCTGCTCCTCCCTGTTGCGACGACGGATGCGACATCCCCCCATGGACACTCCTGCCGTTGAATCCTCCCCGGCCCGGTCGCTGCTGGCCCGGGTGAAGCAACGGCTGTCCGGACGCGAGGACAGCGAGCACGCGCAGAACCTGATCCGCATCGTGATCACCGCGCTGTTCATCAGCTATCTCGGCTGGCGCTACTTGAGCGCGGGTGGCGAGACGCTGACCACGACGTGGCTGATCCTCGCCTTCGAGCTGGCCATCTCGGCGGGCCTGCTGGTGGCGATCCTGGTCGATCCCGGGGTGTCACACGTCCGCCGCGTGATCGGCATGCTGACCGACTACACGTGCATGGCCTGGATCATGACCATCCAGGGTGAGCCGGCAGCTCCGCTGTACGCGGTGATGCTGTGGGTCACGATCGGCAACGGCATGCGCTACGGCAGCACCTACCTGCGGGTGGCAACCGCAATGGGGTGCCTGGCTTTCCTGTGTACCGTGATGCTGTCGCCCTACTGGCGCAGCCACGACTACCTCGGCTGGGGCCTGCTGCTGGGCCTGGGCGCGATTCCGCTGTACTTCGATTCGCTGCTGCATGCCTTGACCCGTGCGGTGGCCGAAGCGCGCCAGGCCAACGAAGCCAAGAGCCGTTTCCTGGCGAACATGAGCCACGAATTCCGTACGCCGCTCAACGGCCTGGCCGGCATGACCGAAGTGCTGGCCACCACGCGGCTGGATGAGGAGCAGCGCGAGTGCCTCAGTACCATCCAGGCGTCCACCCGCAGCCTGCTGGCGCTGGTGGAGGAGGTGCTGGACATCTCGGCGATCGAGGCCGGCAAGGTCCGGGTGGAATGGCATGAGTTCGCGCTGGCCGACGTGCTGCAGGCGATCAACCTGATCCTCACCCCGCAGACGCGTTCCAAGTCATTGGAGTATCGCGTCGACGTGGACGACAACGTTCCGCCACGGTTGTTCGGCGACGCCGGCCATCTGCAGCAGATTCTGCTGAATCTGATGGGCAACGCGGTGAAGTTCACCGACAGTGGCTTCGTCCATCTGCGTGTCAGCAGCCATGACGAGCGTGGCAGCGAGCGTGCCCGGCTGCGTTTCGAGATCCTCGACAGCGGCATCGGCGTACCCGTGGCCCTGCGCAGCCGCCTGTTCAACGCCTTCGAGCAGGCCGACGTCGGCCTCGCCCGCCGCCATGAAGGCACCGGACTGGGTACGGCGATCGCCAAGGGACTGGTCGAATCGATGGGCGGGCAGGTCGGTTACCTGCCGAACACGCCGCGCGGCAGCGTGTTCTGGGTGGAAATCGCGCTGGACGTGGCGCCGACGCCGGACGTGCAGGGCGAGCTGCCGGAGGGCGGCAACGTCATTGCGTTCTCCAATCCATTCCTGCGCCATCGGGCCCGTGTACGCAGCCTGCGGGTGCTGGTTGCCGATGACCATGCCGCCAACCGCATGGTGCTGCAGCGGTTGCTGGAGAAGGCCGGCCACAAGGTCACATGCGTCAATGGTGGGGTCGAGGTGCTCGACGCTCTCGAGCAGGCCAATTACGACGCAGCCATCGTTGATCTGCACATGCCCGGCATGAGCGGCCTGGACCTGCTCAAGCAGCTGCGGGTGATGCAGGCCAGTGGCCTGCCGTATGTGCCGGTGATGGTGCTCAGCGCCGATGTCACCCCGGAATCCATCCTGCGCTGTGAGCAGGCAGGTGCACGTGCATTCCTGGCCAAGCCGGTCGTCGCGACGCGTCTGCTGGAGGTGTTGGCCGATGTGGCCGCCAACACGCGTACCGAGCCGGGCATCCAGTCGGTACCGGCCATGGAGGTCGGTGACGGCGTACTCGACACCGCCGTGCTGGACGAGCTGGCGTCACTGGGCATGGGCGATGGCTTCGAACGCAAGTTCATCGACCAGTGCCTGGTCGATGTGGACGCGAGCATGGCGCAGATGCAGGCCTGTGGCGAGCGGCTGGACTGGGAGGACTTCCGCGAACACGCCCACGCCCTGCGTGGCGTGGCGAGCAACCTGGGCCTGGTCCAGGTTGCTGCCGCCAGTGGCGAGATGATGCGCATGGCCGACTGGCAATTGAAGGCCGAGTGGACAATGCGCCTGTCCAGCCTGGTAGGTGCACTGCGCATCGGCAGGAAAGCGCTGGCGTCCCGCGTCGCAGGCATCCAGCAACGCGACGACGGGGAACGCACGCCCTCCTGACCGCGAGGTCTGTCAGCCCGCCTCGCCATTGCGGCGGGCCTGGGCGCGGACCAGCCGGTCCATGGTCCGCAGCGACTTCTCGCCCAACTGCATGGCGGTGTCGACCCAGATCTCGGTGATGCGCATCATTTCGTGCAGCGGCACCATGGTGGCGATCTCGTTCACTTCGCGCATGGCCGCCCAGGCGTGCGGAATGCGCCGGCTGTCCCGGATCACCTGTTCGACCGCCGCAACGCCTTCGCCCACCGGCACGACGACATCCACCAGGCCCATGTCCTTCAACTGCCGGGCGGTGAAGAGGTTGCCCTCCAGCATGATCTTCTCGGCCAGCCGCGGGCTGACCCGCTGGCACAGGAAGGAGTAGGCGCCCATGCCCGGGAACAGGTCGAACAGCACCTCCGGCAGTCCCATCAGCACGCCTTCTTCGGCGACGATGGTATGGCAGCTAAGCGCGGCCTCGAAGCCGCCGCCCAGTGCATTGCCCTGGACCAGCGCGATGCTGTGGGCGCGTGCGCCCAGCCCGGCGTGGAACGCATGCACGCCGCGCACGCAGCGCTGCGCATAGTCGAGCAGGCGGGCACGGTCGCCCTCGCGGATCAGCCGGCAGAACAGTTCCAGGTCGCCGCCCAGGTTGAATACGTCACTATCGGAGGCCAGGACCACGTGAGGCGAGAGAACGTGGGCGGCACTGAGACGGTCTCCCAGTTCACGCTGATAGTCGACGATGTCGTCTACCAGGCGTGAGGCAAAGCACGGGCGGCCCGGCTGGTTGACCAAGTTGGCATGCATGTGGATCCAGTAGACATCCCGTTCGGTTTCCTCGGTGATGCGCAGGGTCGGGTGCTGCGACGGACGGGTGATGATGGGGCGTACTGCAGACATGGGTGTTCTCCGAGTGACCGTCCGGCCAACCGCAGAGCGGACGGAGAGATGGAATGTGAGGGAGTGGGCGGAACGTGCGGTGGCGAGTGATTCTATGCACCGCTCGTGAACCGCCTGCAAGCGGCCGCCGCCCGCGCTGGCCGCCAACGAAAAGGGCCCCCCCGTCGCCGGCGGGGCCCTGATCTGCGTCGAACCGTGGAAACCCTTACTGCGCGGGCGTATCGCGCAGCTCGCGACGGAGGATCTTGCCGACATTGGTCTTCGGCAGTTCCTTGCGGAACTCCACGATGCGCGGGTGCTTGTAACCGGTCAGATTTGCCCGGGCATGCTCCTTGACCATTTCGGCGGTCAGGTTCGGATCCTTCTTCACGATCACCACCTTGACCACTTCGCCGGACTTCTCGTCCGGCACGCCGACCGCGGCCACTTCCAGCACGCCGGGCATCATCGCGATGACGTCTTCGACCTCGTTCGGATACACATTGAAGCCGGACACCAGGATCATGTCCTTCTTGCGGTCGACGATGTAGAAGAAGCCCCGTTCATCCATCCTCGCCATGTCGCCGGTATGCAGCCAACCGTCACTGTCGATCGCCTGGGCGGTCTCTTCGGGGCGCTGCCAGTAGCCCTTCATCACCTGCGGGCCCTTGATGCACAGCTCGCCCACCTCACCCAGCGGCAGGATGTTGCCGTTGTCGTCCTTGATGCACGCATCGGTGGACGGGATCGGCAGGCCGATGGAGCCGTTGTACTCCGGCAGGGTAAGCGGGTTGATGCAGGCGGCCGGCGAGGTTTCGGTCAGGCCGTAGGCCTCGACCAACGTCACCCCGGTAACCTTCTTCCAGCGCTCGGCCACAGCGCGCTGCACCGCCATGCCGCCGCCCAGGGTGAACTTCACCGACGAGAAATCGATCTCATCGAAACCGGGCGTATTGAGCAGACCGTTGAACAGCGTGTTGACGCCGGTGATGGCGGTGAAGCGCGTGCCCTTGAGCTCCTTGACGAAGCCCTTCATGTCGCGCGGATTGGTGATCAGATGATTGCAGCCGCCGAACTTCATGAAGACCAGACCGTTCGCGGTCAACGCGAAGATGTGGTACAGCGGCAGCGCGGTGATGATCACTTCCTTGCCCGGCTCGATGCCGGAGGTCGACAGCCATGCCGAGGCCTGCTGCATGTTGGCGATCAGGTTGCGGTTGGTCAGCATCGCGCCCTTGGCGACGCCGGTGGTGCCGCCGGTGTACTGCAGGAACGCCACGTCGTCGTGGTCGATCTCGACCTCGGGCAGGGTGTGGCGGCTGCCGAGCTTGAGTGCCTGCTTGAAGCGGATGGCGCCCTTCACGTGATAGTTGGGCACCATCTTCTTGACGTACTTCAGCACGAAGTTGACGATCGCGCCCTTCGCGCCGAGCAGATCGCCCAGGCCGGTGGTGACCACCTGCCTGACCGGCGTGTCGGCGATGACCTGCTGGACGGTATCGCCGAAGTTGTCGACCACCACCAGCACCGAGGCGCCGGCGTCGACCAGCTGGTGCTTGAGTTCGCGTGCGGTATACAGCGGGTTGACGTTGACCACGGTCAGGCCCGCACGCAGCACGCCGAAGGTGGCGACCGGGTACTGCAGGCAGTTGGGCATCATCAGGGCGACGCGGTCGCCCTTCTTGAGCTTTAGCTCACCCAGCAGGTAGGCCGCGAACTGGTCAACCAGCGCATCGGTCTCGCCATAGGTGAGGACCTTGCCGAAACTGGAGTAGGCGGGGCGGTCGCGGTACTTGGCGACGGAGGCGTCGAAGACGGAGGCTACCGAATGGAATTCGTTGACGTCGATCTCGGCGGGAACGCCTTTCGGATAGCTCTGCAGCCAGGGACGATCCAGACTCATATTCCCCCTCCAGGAATCGTGATTGTTGGGTCCGACCCTGAGCGTACTGACAGCGGCCGGTCATTGCAGCATACCCCGCCGTAGGGGAAACGCGAAGAGGGCATCGCGCGACGGCCTGTGCGATCGCGTCAAATGCCGCCGGGCATGGCCCCGCGCCACCGAGCTGGCAGCGCTGGGCCATGCCCGGCGGGTGTTTCAGGGTGCGTGCGGTGCTCAGCTCTGCCTGCGCACCGGCGCACCATTGGCCTTGTAGTAGGGCGCGGTGCTGCGGGGCAGCGGCGCACGGCCGCGGATCACGTCGGCGAGCTTTTCGGCGATCATGATGGTCGGCGCGTTGAGATTGCCGGTCACCACCTGCGGCATGATCGAGGCGTCGACGATGCGCAGGGCCTCCAGACCATGCACGCGGCCCTGGCCGTCCACCACCGCCATCGGATCATCGGCGTGGCCCATCTTGTTGGAGCAGGACGGGTGGTATGCCGTTTCAGCATGCTCACGGACGAACGCGTCGATCTGTGCATCGGTCTGCAGTGCACTGCCCGGCGAAATCTCGCGGCCGCTGTATGGAGCCAGTGCCGGCTGCGCGAAGATCTCGCGGGTGATGCGGATCGCCGCGCGGAACTCGCGCCAGTCCTGGTCGTGCGACATGTAGTTGAACAGGATGCTCGGATGCTCGCGCGGATCCTTGGAGCGGACATGGATGCGGCCCCGGCTGGGCGAGCGCATCGAGCCGACATGCATCTGGAAGCTGTGTGCCTTGATCGGATTGGACCCGTTGTAGTTGATGGCCACCGGCAGGAAGTGATACTGCAGGTTTGGCCAGTCGAACTCGGCATCGCTGCGGATGAAGCCGCCGGCTTCGAACTGGTTGCTGGCGCCGATACCGGTGCCCAGGAACAGCCATTCAGCGCCGATTGCCGGCTGGTTGTACAGCTTCAGCGCCGGCGCCAGCGAGACCGGCTTCTTGCATTCGTACTGGAGATACATCTCCAGGTGATCCTGCAGATTGGCGCCGACGCCCGGCAGGTGATGCACCAGCTCGATGTCGAGGCTGCGCAGCAGATCGGCCGGGCCCACGCCGGAGCGCTGCAGGATCTGTGGCGAGGCGATGGCGCCGCCGCACAACAGCACCTCGCGGCGGGCAGTGGCACGCTGCGGCTGGTCGTTGCGCAGCCACTGCACGCCCACCGCGCGCTTGCCGGAGAACAGGATGCGGTCGGTCAGCGCGTGGGTGACGATGGTCAGGTTCGGGCGCGGCCTGGCCAGATCCAGATAGCCGCGGGCGGTGCTGGAGCGGCGGCCCTTCGGCGTGACCGTGCGGTCCATCGGGCCGAAGCCTTCCTGCTGGTAGCCGTTGAGGTCATCGGTGCGCGGATAGCCTGCCTGCACGCCGGCTTCAACCATGGCTGCGAACAGTTCGTTGTTGCCGGCCTTGGGGGTGGTCACCCGCAGCGGGCCATCGCCCCCGTGGTAATCGTTGGGGCCGATGTCGCGGGTCTCGGCCTTGCGGAAGTAGGGCAGGCAGTCCAGATAGGTCCAGTCGTCCAGGCCGGGCATGCTCGCCCAGTTGTCGTAGTCCATCGCGTTGCCGCGGATGTAGCACATGCCGTTGATCAGCGACGAACCGCCCAGGCCTTTGCCACGGCCGCAGTCCATGCGGCGGTTGTTCATGAAGGGCTCTGGATCGGTCTTGTAGGCCCAGTTGTAGCGCTTGCCCTGCAGCGGAAACGCCAGCGCCGCCGGCATCTGGGTGCGGAAGTCGAGCCGGTAGTCCGGGCCACCCGCTTCCAGCAGCAGTACGCTCACATCGGCATCTTCGGTCAGGCGGGTGGCCAGCACGTTGCCGGCCGAACCGGCGCCGATGATGATGTAGTCGTACTCGTTATGGGTGCTCATGGTTGTTCTCCTTCAGGCCGGGACACGCTGCAAACAGGCGTCCCGGCGGAATGTCGGATCGGCGCGGTGGCCGGACGAGGGGCGCGGCTCAGAACACGCTGGCGTAGTCGCCCAGTTCGACCTGCACCGACTTGATGCGGGTGTAGTGGCCCAGGGTCGAGAGGCCGTTCTCGCGGCCGACACCGGACTCCTTGTAGCCACCCACCGGCATTTCGGCTGGCGATTCGCCCCAGGTGTTGATCCAGCAGATGCCGGCTTCCAGGCGATGGATGATGCGGTGGGCGCGGCTGATGTCCTTGCTGACCACGCCGGCGGCGAGGCCGAAGGTGGTGTCGTTGGCGCGGCGGACCACTTCATCTTCGCTGTCATAGGCAAGGATGCTCATGACCGGCCCGAAGATCTCTTCCTTGACGATGGTCATGTCGTCGCGGCAGTCGGAGAACACGGTCGGCAGCACATAGGCGCCCTGGGCCAGCGTGCCGTCGGTGGCACGGCCGCCGCCGATCAGCAGGCGCGCGCCTTCGGTCTTGCCGCTTTCGATGTAGCGCAGCACGTTCTCCATGTGCGGGAAGCTGGTCAGCGGGCCGAAGTTGGTGCCCGCAGCCATCGGATCGCCGATGCGGATGCGCTTGACGCGCTCGACCACGGCGGCCTCGAACGCGGCCAGCATGCCGCGCGGCACAAACACGCGGGTGCCATTGGTGCACACCTGGCCGGAGCTGAAGAAATTGGCCATCACCGCGATGTCGGCGGCGCGGTCGAGATCGGCGTCATCGCAGATCACCAGCGGCGATTTGCCGCCCAGTTCCATGGTCACTTCCTTCAGCGAGGAGGAGGCGGCTGCAGCCATCACCTTCTTGCCGGTGGCCACGCCGCCGGTGAAGGAGATCTTCTCGATCACCGGATGTTCGGTGAGCCAGTTGCCGATTTCGCGACCGGGGCCCTGCACGACATTGAACACGCCGGCCGGCACGCCGGCTTCGGTGTAGATCTCGGCAAGCCGGATGGCGGTCAGCGGCGTGACCTCGGACGGCTTGAACACCATCGCATTGCCGGCGGCCAGTGCCGGCGCCGACTTCCACAGGGCGATCTGGATCGGGTAGTTCCAGGCACCGATGCCGGCGACCACGCCCAGCGGTTCACGGCGGGTGTAGAAGAAGCTGGATTCGCGCAGCGGCAGCTGGATGCCTTCGATGGCGGTCGCCAGGCCGGCGTAATACTCCAGCACATCGGCGCCGGTGACGATGTCCACCGTGGTGGTTTCCGCCAGCGCCTTGCCGGTATCGAGCGTTTCCAGGCGGGCCAGTTCGTCATTGCGCTCGCGCAGGATCTCCACGGCGCGGCGCAGGATGCGCGAACGTTCCATGGCGGTCATTGCCGCCCATGCCTTCTGGCCTTCGGTGGCGCTTTCGACGGCGCGTTCGACGTCGGCCTGGCTGGCGACCTGCACCTCGGCGATGACCTCACCGGTGGCGGGGTTGACCGTGGCGAAGGTCTTGCCGCTGGTGGCATCGACCCGGCGGCCATGGATGTAGAGCTGTTGGACGGGCAGGGTGGTCATGGGGCGTACTCCTCGAAAGGGGGCGGGAAGCTGAAAGCGCTTATAGCGCGTCGGCCTGCAACTGGAAGTCGATGTAGCCGTAGGCGATGCGTCGGGCCTTGTCAGCATCGAAGGCGCCGCCGACCAGGCTGCCGCGCAGCCAGAGGCCATCGATCATCGCGGCCAGGCCGCGGGCGGCGAGGCGTGCCTGTGGGCGTGGCAGCACGCGGTTGAACTGGTGGCACAGGTTGGAAAACAGGCGCTGGTCGTTGGCATGCTGCAGGCGCGCCAGTTCCGGCTGGTGCATGCTCGCGGCCCAGAAGGTGAGCCAGACACGCATCGCGGTGCCATTGATCTGGCTGTCATCGAAGTTGCCATCGACGATGGCGCGTAGCTGGTCGCGGGGATCGTCGCCGACCCCGGCCCGGCAGCGGGCGACCGCGTCCCGCAGTTCGCGCAGGATCTGCCGCATCGCAGCGTTGAGCAGGCCGTCCTTGTCGCCGAAGTAATGGGCGACGATGCCGCTGGACAGCCCGGCCTTCCTGGCGATGGTGGCGACGGTGGCATCGGCCATGCCCATCTCGTCGATGGTCTGGAAAGTGGCCCGGATCAACTGTTCGCGACGGACCGGCTCCACGCCCTTCTTCGGCATTGTCTCTCCACGGATTGCGACCCGAGGCGTCGGGTTGGCCATCATTATGCTTTTTATTGATTGAACGTTCAATCAATAAACCCTAGGATGCGCTCGCGCCCCACGCCATGGGCCCGGTTTCCCGGTCCGGCCCCGCCCATGTGCTCCTTCGGACTGATGAGACGATCCCATGTCTTCCCAGGCTCACCCCAAGCGCTCGCCCCTGCGCTTGAACCGCTTTGTCTTCCTCAGCTCCTCGGTGTCGATCGGCATTCTCGGGCTGCTCACCGTCCTCTATCCCGATGCCAGCGAGCACTGGCTGCAATGGGCGCAGGCCGAAGTCTCGGCTGCGTTCGGCGCGTGGTACATGCTGCTGGTCGTGCTGTGCCTGGGATTCGTGCTGTGGCTGGCGTTCTCGCCCTATGGCCGTATCCGCCTGGGCCACAACGAGGAATCGCCGGCCTTCGGCTACGTCGCGTGGGTGTCGATGCTGTTCTCGGCGGGTATCGGTATCGCATTGCTGTACTACGGTGCCTACGAGCCGCTGGACCATTTCCTCAACCCGCCGGGCCAGCCGGGCGGCACGGTGGCGGCCGGGCGCGAGGCGATGGTGCTGACCTTCCTGCACTGGGGCCTGCATGGTTGGGCGCTGTACGCGCTGGTCGGGGTGGCGCTGGGCTATTTCGCCTATCGCCGCAACCTGCCGCTGGCATTGCGCTCGGCGCTGTATCCGATCTTCGGTGAGCGCATCCATGGCCGCATCGGCGACATGGTCGATGGCTTCGGCATTCTCGCCACGCTGATCTCCATGGTCACCAATCTCGGCATCGGTGCGCTGGTGGTGCAGTCCGGCCTGGTCTATCTGTTCCACATCCCGGACACACCGCAGGTGCTGGTCGCGATCGTGCTGGTGATGATGGTGGTGGCCACCATCGGCGTGGTGGCGGGGGTCGAGAAGGGCATCGCCTGGCTGTCCAACCTCAACGTGCGCCTGTTGTGCGCGCTGTTGCTGTTCGTGCTGGTTACCGGCCCGACCCTGCATCTGTTCGATGGCCTGGTGCAGAACACGGGCGACTATCTCGGCGCATTCGTGCGCAAGAGCTTCGACATGTATCTCAACGATCCGCAGGGCCGCGCCTGGATGGGTTCCTGGACGCTGTTCTACTGGGCGTGGTGGATCGCCTGGGCGCCGTTCGTGGGCCTGTTCGTGGCACGCATCTCGCGCGGCCGCACCATCCGCGAGGTAGTGATGGGCGTGCTGTTGATACCGCTCGGCTTCACGCTGGCGTGGCTGTCGATCTTCGGCAACACCGCCATCGACCTGGTGCTCAACCATGGCCAGGCGGTGCTGGGGCAGGTGGCGCAGCACGATGCAGCGATGACCCTGTTCAAGCTGCTGGAGTACCTGCCCGGCGCACCCTATGTAGCCGGTGCCGCAGTGGTGATCGGTTTCGTACTGTTCCTGACCCCGGTCGATTCGGGCACGCTGATGATCGCCAACCTGTGCACCCGCCGTGTCGACGACGGGGTGGAGGATGGTCACGATGCGCCGATCTGGCTGCGCGTGTTCTGGGCGGTGGGCATCACCGTGGCCAGCATCGGCCTGCTGCTGGCGGGCAACTTCAGCGCGATGCAGACGGCCGTGGTCCTGTGCGGTCTACCGTTCTCGTTCACCCTGGCGTTCTACATGCTGGGCCTGCTGCGCGCATTGCGCACCGATCCGGACGCGCCGCGGCGCTGAGCGCACTGCCGGCCCTTGGCATTACAGGCGCAGGGCGGCTTCCAGCAGAGCTGTCGCCCATGGGGGCGTGCGCTGCAGCTGCTGCAGGTCATCGGCGGCCGGCCATTGCAGGTGGCCGTCCTCCATCTGCAGCAGCAGCTGTGGATCGGGCACGGCCTCGCCCGGCGCGGCGTCGGCGCTGTTGTCGTAGACCTGCAGCTGCGCCAGCACCGGCATCAGCCCGATCAGGTTCTGCTGCGCCAACGGCCAGCGGCGGCGGATGTCGACTTCGGAAATGGGGTGGCCACCGGCCTGCACCCGTGCGCGTACCCGGGCGATGTGCTGCTCCGGGCTGGACAGTCCACAGAACCACATCAGCACGTCATGGGTGCGGCTGGCCTCACGCAGCAGGGCGGTGATCGAGTTGCCCCCCAGCGTGGTCTCGAAGGCATGGTTGCGGGCGTGATCCAGGGCGTCGCGGATACGGTTGACACCCTCCTGCCAGGCTTCGGCATTGGCCTCCAAGGGGTCCAGGCCGGCCCGCTCGCGCAGCCCGCGGGCGAACGTATCGGGGTTGAACCATTCCAGGCCGGCTTCGCGCAGCACGTGGCCACCCACCGAACTCTTGCCGGCGCCATTGACGCCGGCAAGCACATACAGGAACGGGCGTGGCATCAGTGGCCCGTGCCCGCCTTGACCTGGCCCTTCAGGCGGGCAGGGCGACGCAGCAGCGCGCGTGCAGCATCACCGGCCTGGGCGTGCTGCAGCACCGCCAGGCGCTGGTCGAAGCCGGCACGCAGATCCGCCAGGGCCGGGTCCTGCCCACGCAGTTCCTCCAGCGAGCTTTCCAGCGCTTCGACCTTGGCCTGCAGCGCACGGTACTGCTCGATGGAAACGATCACCGCCTGCGGTTCGTTGTGATTGGTGACCACCACCATGTGCTGGTCGCGCACTTCCTGCATGACCTTGCGCCAATGTTCCTTCACCGACGAGGCGGTGGTGTGGGTCAGCTCGTTGATCGGGTCGAAGCGGACGGGGGCGTGCAGCATGGCGGTGCTCCAGGGGACCTGTGCGATCACCTTACGCCTGTTTCATGCAAATTGCATGAATGGTGAAAAATATCAAAAATATGATTCATGGGCGATTCGGCCCCGGCGGTGACGCCGGGGCCGGGCTTCCGCCCGCCGGATGCCGCGCGCCGGGTCAGCGGGCAGCCAGCTGACGCAGCACGTACTGCAGCAGGCCGCCGTGGCGGAAGTATTCCACTTCCTTCGGTGTCAGCAGCATCACCGACACCTCGAAGCGCTTCTGCGTGCCATCGGCCCGGGTTGCGGTGACCGTGGCGCGCTTGCTCGCACCGTCTTCCAGGCCGGTGATATCGATGACTTCCGAGCCATCCAGCCCCAGCGACTGCGCGTTCTCACCATTGCGGAACTGCAGCGGCAGCACGCCCATGCCAACCAGGTTGGAGCGGTGGATGCGCTCGAAGCTCTCGGCGATGACCGCCTTCACGCCCAGCAGCAGGGTGCCCTTGGCGGCCCAGTCGCGCGACGAACCGGTGCCGTACTCCTTCCCGGCCAGCACCACCAGCGGCACTTTGTCGGCCTTGTACTTCATCGCCGCGTCGTAGATCGCCAGCTTCTCCGGCTGGCCACCGCCGGCCGGGTAGTACAGGGTGTTGCCACCTTCCTCGCCGCCGAACATCAGGTTCTTGATGCGGATGTTGGCGAAGGTGCCGCGGACCATCACGTCATCATTGCCGCGGCGGCTGCCGTAGCTGTTGAAGTCGGCAGGCTGCACGCCCCGGGCCTGCAGGTAACGCCCCGCGGGCGAATCCTTCTTGATGTTGCCGGCCGGCGAGATATGGTCGGTGGTGATCGAGTCGCCGAACAGACCCATCACACGCGCGCCATGCACGTCGTCGATGCTGCCGGTCTGCATGGTCATGCCATCGAAGTACGGCGGGTTCTTGATGTAGGTGGAGTCATCGCTCCACTCGTACAGATTGCCGTCCGGCGAGGCGATGGTGTTCCAGCGCGTATCGCCCTTGAACACGTCGGCGTAGTTCTGCTTGAACATCTCCGGGCCGATGGTGGCGGCGATGACATCGCCGATTTCCTTGTTGCTCGGCCAGATGTCGCGCAGGTAGACCGGCTGGCCGTCGCTGCCGGTGCCCAGCGGCTGGGTGGTCAGATCGATGTCGGTGGTGCCGGCGATGGCGTAGGCGACCACCAGTGGCGGGCTGGCCAGGTAGTTCATCTTCACTTCGGGATGCACGCGGCCTTCGAAATTACGGTTGCCCGACAGCACGGAGGTCACCACCAGGTCACCGGCGGCGATGCCGGCACTGACCTCGGTCGGCAGCGGGCCGGAGTTGCCGATGCAGGTGGTGCAGCCGTAGCCGACCACGTAGAAGCCGATCTTCTCCAGCTCCTTCAGCACCCCGGCCTTTTCCAGATAGTCGGTGACCACGCGCGAGCCTGGGCCCAGCGAAGTCTTCACCCAGGGCTTGCGATCCAGGCCCTTGGCCGCCGCGTTGCGCGCCAGCAGGCCGGCACCGATCATCACCGCCGGATTGGACGTGTTGGTACAGGAGGTGATCGCGGCGATGACCACCGCGCCATCCTTCAGGCGGACCTTCTGGCCTTCGATCTCGATGTCGGCGAAGCCTTTGGCCAGCTGTTCGTTGCCGACCGCGGTGCCGCCGCCCTCGTTGAGGAAGGAGGCCACATCGTCGCTGCGCCTGTCGCGGTTGCTGGTCAGGCCGACCAGCGCTTCGCGGTAGTTCTTCTGCACGTCTTCCAGCAGCACGCGGTCCTGCGGGCGCTTCGGTCCGGCCAGTGACGGCTTCACCGTGCCCATGTCCAGCTCCAGCGTGGTGCTGTACTGGGCATGGGGGCTGTCCGGTTCGTGCCACAGGCCCTGCGCCTTGGCGTAGGCCTCGACCAGTTCGATCTGTTCCTCGCTGCGACCGGACAGGCGCAGGTAGTTCAGTGATTCGGCGTCGATCGGGAAGATGCCGCAGGTGGCGCCGTATTCCGGTGCCATGTTGCCGATCGTGGCGCGGTCGGCCAGTGGCAGGTGCTGCAGGCCATCGCCATAGAATTCGACGAACTTGCCGACCACGCCCAGCTTGCGCAGCATCTGGGTGACGGTCAGCACCAGGTCGGTGGCGGTGGCGCCCTCAGGCAGCCGGCCGGTGAGCTTGAAGCCGACCACCTGCGGGATCAGCATCGACGACGGCTGGCCCAGCATGGCCGCTTCGGCTTCGATGCCGCCCACGCCCCAGCCAAGCACGCCGATGCCGTTGATCATCGTGGTGTGGCTGTCAGTACCGAACACGGTGTCCGGGTAGGCCACGGCCCTGCCATCCTTGTCCGCGGTCATCACCACGCGGGCCAGGTTCTCCAGGTTCACCTGGTGGACGATGCCGGTGTTGGGCGGCACCACCTTGAAGTTGTCGAACGCCTTCTGGCCCCAGCGCAGGAACCCGTAGCGTTCCTGGTTGCGCTGGAATTCGATCTTGCCATTGAGATCGAGCGCGTCCGGCTTGCCGAACACATCGACCTGTACCGAATGGTCGATCACCAGTTCCGAAGGGATCTGCGGGTTGATCTGTTCCGGCTTGCCACCCAGCTTGACCACCGCATCGCGCATGGCGGCCAGATCGACGACACACGGTACGCCGGTGAAGTCCTGCAGGACCACGCGCGCGGGCATGAAGGCGATTTCGGTGTCCGGCTCGGCCGCCGGGCTCCAGCGGGCAACGGCCTCGATGTGCTCCTTGCCGACGGTGACGCCGCCGTCTTCGTGCCGGAGCAGATTCTCCAGCAGGATCTTCATCGAGTAGGGAAGGTGGGAGATGTCGAAGCGCTGGCCCAGTGTGGGCAGGCTGAAGTAGTCGTAGGTCTTGCCGCCGACGTCCAGCTGGCTGCGGGTGGAGAACGAATCGCTCATGCGGGATGACTCCTTCTTGCGGATGGCTTGCAGTGGCCCGTGCATGGACGGACCTGCTTGCGTATGCCGGGGCTCTCCGCCACCGGATCCCCGCCAGTATGGCGGAGCCGGCGCGGCCGGGAACGTCCTCGGCGCAGGACGCAAGGTTACATGGCTGTATGTAGTGCCGATGTCACGGCTTGCCCCGCCACTGGCTCATCAGCATCTGCAGGAAGCGTTCGGCCGTGGGCGAGAGCAGGGCACCACGGCGGCGCACGATGCCGATGGTGCGCGAGACCACCGGATTGCCGATCGGCCGGGTCACCAGGATGGGATGGTCGCCGTCCGGGGTAGCCATCTTCGGCAGCACCGACACGCCGATCCCGGCCTCGACCATGCCCAGGGAGGTGGACAGGTGGGTCACTTCGTAATGCCAGCTCAGCTTCAGGTTCTCACGGGCGAGGGCGCCATCGAGCAGGGTCCGGTTGCCACTGGTGCGATGCACGGTGATCAGCTGGTGCTGGGCAAGATCGGCCCATTCCACGCGGCGCTTGCGGGCCAGCGGATGATCGCGGCGGCAGGCCAGCACGAACGGGTCCTCGGCCAGTACATCGAAATCCAGGTTGGGATCGTTGGCACCCATGAAATTGATGCCGAACTCCACTTCGCCGCGTTCCACTGCCTGCAACCCCTCGGTGGCGGGAATGTCGAGGATGCGGAAGCGGACGTGCGGATGCGCATCGTGGAAGCGTGCCATGACACTGGGCAGGAAGTAGAACGCCGCGGTGGGCAGGCAGGCGATGGTGACCGTGGCGCCGCGCGTGTCGTCGTGCCCGCGCAGCGAGAACAGCGAACCATCGAATTCCTCCAGCATGCGCCGTACCAGCGGCAGCAGGTTCTCGCCGACCGCGGTGGTGCTGACGCTGCGGGTGGTGCGTTCGAGCAGCGGTGAGCCGACGGCCTGCTCCAGCTTCTGGATCCGGCGGCTGAGCGCGGGCTGCGAGACGTGCAGGGTTTCAGCGGCGCGATGGAAGCTGCGCGTCTCGGCGACGAGCAGGAACGCGCGCAGATCGAGGATTTCGCAATTGATGCTCATACGGTATCAATCATCCAAAAATCAGCAATTCACAGATCAATCCGGCTCATGCCAGTATCGAATTACAGAGGGGTCATTCATCCCCTATACGCATCAATCTAGCACACGTATGTCGAACGATCTGCTCAGTATCCCCTGCGTCCTCATGCGTGGCGGCACGTCCAAGGGGCCGTTCTTCCTGGCCTCGGACCTGCCGGCCGACGCCGGCCTGCGTGACCAGCTGCTGCTGGAGGTGATGGGCTCGGGCCATCCGCTGCAGATCGATGGCATCGGCGGTGGCAATGCGCTGACCAGCAAGGTGGCGATCGTCAGCCCCGCCAGCCGCGCCGATGCCGATGTCGACTATCTGTTCGCGCAGGTCCGGGTCGAGCAGCGGGTGGTGGATACCACCCCCAACTGCGGCAACATGCTGGCGGCGGTCGGTCCCTTCGCGATCGAACGCGGACTGGTTCCTGCGCGCCACCCGCGCACCGAAGTGCGCATCCACAACGTCAACACCGGCAAGCTGATCGTGGCCACGGTGGAAACCCCGAACGGCCAGGTGGCCTATCGGGGCGACACGCGTATCGCGGGCGCGCCTGGCGCTGCCGCGCCGGTCCGCCTGGCCTTCCTCGATGCGGCCGGTGCACGTACCGGCCGGCTGCTGCCCAGTGGGCGGCCGCAGGATATGATCGACGGCATCGCCGTCAGCCTGGTGGATTGCGCGATGCCGATGATGATGGTGCGCGCGACCGATATGGGTGTCCGCGGTGACGCCTCGCCGGCGGAACTGAACGCGGATCATGCGCTGCTGGCGCGGTTGGAAGCGATGCGCATCGAGGCGGGTACGCGCATGGGCATCGCAGACGCGGGCAGCAAGGTGATTCCCAAGCCAGTGCTGCTTTCCGCACCGCAGCAGGGCGGCGACCTGCAGGTGCGCTACTTCATGCCCCACCAATGCCACACCGCGCTTGCCATTACCGGCGCGGTCGGTCTGGCCACCGCCGCAGTCACGCCCGGCACCCTGGCCAACACTTTCGTCGGATGCCTGCCGATGCCGGGCAGCATTACCCTCGAACATCCGAGCGGCCTGCTGGAAGTGGGCCTGAGCCGCAGCTCGGACGATGCGCCGGTCGTTGCCAGCGTGGTCCGTACCGCGCGCCGCCTGTTCGAAGGGCGCGTGTTCGCGACTTCGCCTGCCACTGCCGAAACCCATTCCACCGAAGCCCGCCAATGGACCTCAGCGGCATGACCTGAAACCGGTCGGGGCCGCGCAGATGCGCGTGGCCAGGCCACTACAACGCAGATGCTTCACTCCTGGGAGGGATGATGTACAAGCAGTTCTTCATGGCCGCGCTGTGCGCGGCGAGCCTGGCCGTGTCCGGTTGCGGCAAAGACGATGCCAGCGGGGCCTCGGCGCCCGGCGGCGACAATGCGCCGGTGCGGATCAGCGTCGGTTCCTACAACCTCAACAACCTGCCGTTCTTCATCGCCGACGCCAAGGGCTACTTCAAGGACGTCGGCCTGCAGGTGAAGACCGAGAACTTCGCGCAGGGCGGCTCCAAGGTGCTGCAGGCCCTGGTCGCCAATTCGACCGACGTGGCGGTCGGCTTCTACGACCACACCATCCAGATGCAGGCCAAGCACAAGGACGTGGTCGGCTTCGTGCTGCTGTCACGCAATTCGGGCCTGGTGATGGCTGGCCGCGAGGATGCCAGCTTCGATCCGGCGCGCCCGCAGACCATCAAGGGCCAGAAGATCGGCATTACCGCCCCGGGTTCGTCATCGGACTTCTTCGTGCGCCACTTCCTGGCCCAGCACGACATCCCGGTGGACAGCATCTCGCTGATTGGCGTGGGTTCTGGTGCGGCGGCGGTGGCGGCGCTCGAGCAGGGCAAGATCGACCTGCTGGTCAACTACGATCCGGCCGCGACCCTGATCACCGAGCGCAAGGTCGGCAGGATCATCATTGATGCGCGCAGCGACGAGGGGGCACGCCAGGTGTACGGCGGTCTCTATCCCACCTCGGTGATGTACGCCAACCGCAGCTTCCTGGAAGCACGTCCCGAAGCAGCCGAGAAGATCGCCCGCGCCGAGCAGATGGCATTGAAGTTCATCGCCGACAACAGTGCCGAGGACATCGTCGCTGCGCTGCCGGACAGCTACGTCTCCGGCGACCGCGCCACCTACGCGCGCGCCGTGGAGAACGCCCGCGCCATCTTCACCACCGATGGCCACTTCACGCCCGCGGACCTGGAAACGCCGTTGAAGGTGCTGCGCGAGTTCAACAAGGACGTGGCCAACGCGGACATTGACCTGTCCCGGACCTACACCAATGCCTTCGTCGAGCGCGCCAGCGCCGCGACGCAGGCAACCCAACCGTAAGCGGAGATAACCCATGGCCCTCAATGCCACCGTGCGCCAGTTCAATGGCGCACCGCAGCTGGAGCCCGCACAGACCATGGTCGCCATCAACAAGGTGACCATGTCCTTCGGTGACTTCACCGCCGTGCGCGATGTCGATATCCAGGTCGGTGATGGCGAGTTCCTCGCCATCGTCGGTCCCACCGGGTGCGGCAAGAGCACCATCCTCAATTCCGTGGCGGGCCTGCTCAAGCCCAGCGCCGGTGACGTGAGCATCGACGGACGCGCCGTCAATGGCGTGCAGGCGTCCGTCGGCTACCTGTTCCAGCAGGACGCGCTGCTGCCGTGGAAGACCGCCTTCCAGAATGTGGAACTGGGCCTGAAGTTCCGCGGCGTCGATGAAGCCGAGCGCCGGCAGAAGGTCACCACCTGGTTGGCCAAGGTCGGCCTGACCGGCTTCGAGCACCGCTATCCGCACCAGCTCTCCGGCGGCCAGCGCAAGCGCGTGCAGATGGCACAGGCATTGATCGTGGAGCCCAAGGTGATCCTGATGGACGAGCCGTTCTCGGCATTGGACATCCACACCCGCCATCTGATGCAGAACGAACTGCTGCGCCTGTGGCAGGAAGACCGTCGCTCGGTGATCCTGATCACCCACGACCTGGAAGAGGCCATCGCGCTGGGCGACCGCGTGGTGGTGCTGTCCTCGGGTCCGTCAAGCCGCGTGGTGCGCAGCTTCGATGTGGACCTGGAACGCCCCCGCAACGTTGCCGAGATCAAGCTCGACGAACGTTTTACCGACCTGTACCGCGACATCTGGGCCTGCCTGCGCGGCGAAGTGGAGAAGAGCTATGCACGCCAGGACTGACCGTTTCATCCAGATCGCACTGGTCATCGCCGTGTTCGGTGGCTGGGAGGGCGGCATCGCGCTGGGCTGGATCGACCCGTTCTTCTTCCCCGCGCCCACGGCCATCGCCCAGCAGGCGTGGAACTGGTTGTCGGATACCTCGTTCTACCAGCACGTGTACATCACCCTGACCGAAACCGCGCTGGGCTACCTCATCGGTACCGGGCTGGGCGTTGCAGGCGGTGTGTGGCTGGGCCTGAGCCGGCGCTCGGCGCGCATCCTCGATCCCTTCATCAAGGGCTTCAATGCCATCCCGCGCGTGGTGCTGGCGCCGATCTTCGTGCTGTGGCTGGGCCTGGGTTTGTGGTCGAAGGTGGCACTGGCGGTGACGCTGGTGTTCTTCACCACGTTCTTCAATGCCATGCAGGGCGTGCGCGAAGTGAACCCGGTGGTGCTGGCCAATGCCCGCATTCTCGGCGCCAGCCGCAGTGACCTGCTGCGTCACGTGTACTTCCCGGCGGCAGCGAGCTGGATCCTGTCCTCGCTGCGCACCTCGGTGGGCTTTGCCGTGGTCGGCGCGATCATCGGCGAATACCTGGGTGCCTCGGCGGGCCTGGGTTACCTGATCGCGCAGGCAGAAGGCAACTTCAATGCCGTGGGCGTGTTTGCCGGCATCATCATCCTGGCCGCCTTCGTGCTGGTCATCGATGCACTGCTCGACGTGGTCGAGAACAAGCTCATCACCTGGCGTCCGAACGCCCAGGCCCAGGCCACCAGCTGAGCCTGCCTGGCGCGCCGCTGGAATGATCCGGCGGCGCGCCCTTCCGTAATTCCCCCGCATCATCGCAACGGGCCAGCGCCAGGCCAGGGGGCCGGCTGGCTGGAGAGAACACCATGCATAGCCATCCCGTGCTGCCGCGTGCAGCGCTGACGGTCGCCCTTGGCCTGCTGCTGGCCAGCGGCCATGCCGGAGCACAGGCCGCCACGGCCCCACCGGCCCCGCTGAGCCAGGCCGAACTTGCCGCGCTGGTGCAGCAGCAGGCGCAGCAGATCCAGCAACTGCAGTCGCGACTGGATGCGCTGGAAGGCGTCGGTACTACCGCCAGCAACGCAGCGGCTGCCCCTCCTGCGCCTGCCCTGGAAACCCGTGTTGCGGCGCTGGAAACCCAGCAGTCCAAGGCGCCGAAGGTGTCGTGGTCGAAGGGCGCGCCGGAATTCAGCAGCGCTGACGGCAACGTGATCTTCCGCCCGCGCGGTCGTCTGTTCGTGGACGGCTCCAGCACCGACGGCTCGTCCAGCAGCGACCGCAACATCTCCGGCACCGAGATCCGTTCGGTGCGCCTGGGCGCGGAGGGCCGCTACGGCACGCTCGGCTGGGTGGTGGAGGGCGACTTCGCTGACAACGAGGTGGCGTGGAAGTCGGTGTATGCCACCGTGGACCACAGGCTGTTCGGCCTGCCTGCCGACCTCACCGTGGGCAACCGCCTCAACGACCGCGGCATCGATGGCTCCAGCAGCACCTCCAACACGCCGTTCCCGGACCGCAACGTGGTGGGCACGCTGATGCTGCCGCAGCGGGGCCTGTTCGGCGTCGGCCTCACCGAGCGCGTGTACGGAAAGGGCTGGCACGCCAGCCTGTCAGTGGCCGGCAACGACCTCAACAATGCCGGTGACAACAACGACAGCCAGACCTGGGCCACCCGCGTCCACTGGAACCCGATCGACAGCAAGGCCGCGACTGTGCATCTGGGGGCGTGGGCGTTCCACGAAGAGATCGCCGCAGGCTCCTCGGGCGTGCTGCGCAGCTCCGCTATTGCCGGCCACTTCAACGACCTGGT
This sequence comes from Stenotrophomonas sp. STEN008, assembly GCF_056760435.1. Classification (NCBI taxonomy): domain Bacteria; kingdom Pseudomonadati; phylum Pseudomonadota; class Gammaproteobacteria; order Lysobacterales; family Lysobacteraceae; genus Stenotrophomonas; species Stenotrophomonas sp. STEN008. The sequence continues at coordinate 79,167 of NZ_JBRRET010000014.1, forward strand.
CAAGATCACACCGGGCACGCTGGTCGGCACCGATCGCAGCACCGCCTACGGTGTGGAAGCGGCGGGCTTCTTTGGCCAGGGCTGGGCCACGGGCGAGTGGGGCACGCGCAACCTGCGCGGCGCCGATGCCAGTGGCCGTTACGACCTCGATCACCAGGCCTGGGCGATTTCCGCCGGCTGGTTCCTTGGCGGGGCCAGCCCGGCGTACTCGGGCAAGACCGGCACCTGGGGCCGGGTCAAGGTGGCCGATCCGGTCACCCGTGGCGGGCGGGGCGCATGGGAGCTGCGTGCGCGCTACGAAGACGTGGACTACTCGGAACTGCCGACCGGCGGCACCGGACATGCGTGGACGGTGGGTGCCAACTGGTATCTCAACGACTACAGCCGGGTGATGCTCGACGTGATCCGCTGGCAGACCGACAACCCCACCGGTGCGGTGCGCGGCAAGGACGAGGGCACGACGGTCAATACCCGGCTGCAGGTGGCGTTCTGAGTGAAGGCATCAAGCTGAACGGACAATGCCGGCCACGTGCCGGCATTGCCGTAAAGGGGGGGCGGCTGGCGGTATGACGCCTTGAGTATGTATAATTCGTACATACCGAAGAGGGCCTACCCATGGAAGCCACTGTCGCCGAACGCGGTCAGATCACCCTGCCCAAGGCTGTGCGTGACGCCCTGGGCCTGACCAAGGGCACCCAGCTCAAGGTCGAACTGGACGGCAGCCGCATCATTCTGCGCAAGAGTGTCGACGACGCGATTTCACGGGCGCGCGGCAAGTTCGCGCTGGACGGCTTTGATTCCGCCGACGCCGCCGTACGCGCGGTGCGCGACGAGGACTAAGCCGTGATGATCGCCGTCGATTCCCCTGTGCTGGTCGAACTGCTGAGCAATGGCCCGCAGGCCGACGCCGTCGAGGCCTGCCTGCGGCAGAGCCTGGTCGGCGGCAAGGTGGTGGTGTGCGGGGCGACCCTGGCCGAAGTCTGCGCCAGCCTGCGCGGCGGGGCCGAGGTGCTGGAAGCGCTGGAAGAGATGGGCGTCCACTTCAACGCGCTGGAAGCCAAATCGGCATTGCGCGCCGGCGAGATGCATCGCCGCCACCGCCAGCGTGGTACCCAGCGCCGCAGCCTGGACGACTTCATGGTGGGGGCCCATGCACTGCTGCAGTGCGACGGGCTCATCACCTGGAACGACACGTTTTACCGCGACTACTTCAAGGGCCTGAAGCTGATCGTGCCGCACGCCTGAGCCCGTTGCATTCCTTTCACTGTTCCATAACCGCATTACCCGGGAGTTGTCATGTTGGAAGCCTATCGCCACCACGTAGCCGAGCGCGCCGCGCTTGGCATCCCGCCGCTGCCGCTGACCGCCCAGCAGACGGCAGACGTCATTGAACTGTTGAAGAACCCGCCGGCGGGCGAGGCCGAGTTCCTGCTCGACCTGCTGACCCACCGTGTGCCGGCCGGCGTGGACGACGCCGCCAAGGTCAAGGCCTCGTACCTGGCCGCGATCGCGCTGGGCAGCGAGCAGAATCCGCTGATCAGCCGCGAGCGCGCCACCGAGCTGCTGGGCACCATGCTGGGCGGTTACAACGTGGCCCCGCTGGTGCAGCTGCTGGACGACGCCAGCGTCGGCACCATCGCCGCCGACGGCCTGAAGAACACCCTGCTGGTGTTCGATGCGTTCCACGACGTGCAGGACAAGGCCAAGGCCGGCAATGCCAATGCCCAGACCGTGCTGCAGAGCTGGGCCGACGCCGAGTGGTTCACCAGCAAGCCGGAAGTGCCGCAGAGCCTGACCATCACCGTGTTCAAGGTGCCGGGCGAAACCAACACCGACGACCTGTCGCCAGCGCCGGACGCCACCACCCGTCCTGACATTCCGATGCACGCCCTGGCGATGCTGAAGAACAAGCGCGATGACGCGCCGTTCACTCCGGAAGAAGACGGCAAGCGCGGTCCGATCCAGCAGATCCTGTCGCTGAAGGAAAAGGGTCACCTGGTGGCCTACGTCGGCGACGTGGTCGGCACCGGCTCTTCGCGCAAGTCGGCGACCAACAGCGTGCTGTGGTGGACCGGCGACGACATCCCCTACATCCCCAACAAGCGCGCCGGTGGCGTGTGCCTGGGCGGCAAGATTGCCCCGATCTTCTACAACACCATGGAAGATGCCGGCGCGCTGCCGATCGAGCTGGATGTCTCGAAGATGGAGCACGGCGACGTTGTCGAGCTGCGTCCGTATGACGGCAAGGCACTGAAGAACGGCGAAGTGATCGCCGAGTTCGAAGTGAAGTCCGAAGTGCTGTTCGACGAAGTGCGTGCCGGCGGCCGCATTCCGCTGATCGTCGGCCGTGGCCTGACCGGCAAGGCGCGCGAAGCGCTGGGCCTGGCCCCGACCACCCTGTTCCGCCTGCCGGTGCAGCCGGCCGACACCGGCAAGGGTTTCTCGCTGGCGCAGAAGATGGTCGGCCGCGCCTGCGGTCTGCCGGAAGGCCAGGGCATGCGCCCGGGTACGTACTGCGAACCGAAGATGACCTCGGTGGGCTCGCAGGACACCACCGGTCCGATGACCCGTGACGAGCTGAAGGATCTGGCCTGCCTGGGCTTCTCGGCCGACCTGGTCATGCAGTCGTTCTGCCACACCGCCGCGTACCCGAAGCCGGTGGACGTGAAGACCCACCACACGCTGCCGGAGTTCATCTCCACCCGCGGTGGCATCTCGCTGCGTCCGGGCGACGGCGTGATCCACAGCTGGCTCAACCGCATGCTGCTGCCCGACACCGTCGGCACCGGCGGCGACTCGCACACCCGTTTCCCGGTGGGCATTTCGTTCCCGGCCGGCTCGGGCCTGGTGGCCTTCGCCGCCGCTACCGGCGTGATGCCGCTGGACATGCCGGAATCAGTGCTGGTGCGCTTCAAGGGCCAGATGCAGCCGGGCGTGACCCTGCGTGACCTGGTCAACGCGATTCCGCTGTACGCGATCAAGTCGGGCCTGCTGACGGTTGCCAAGGCTGGCAAGAAGAACATCTTCTCCGGCCGCATCCTGGAAATCGAAGGCCTGCCGGAGCTGAAGGTCGAGCAGGCATTCGAGCTCTCCGACGCCTCGGCCGAGCGTTCGGCCGCCGGTTGCTCGGTGCGCCTGAACAAGGAACCGATCATCGAGTACCTGACCAGCAACATCACCCTGCTGAAGTGGATGATTGCCGAGGGTTACCAGGATCCGCGTTCGCTGCAGCGTCGCATCGAGAAGATGGAAGCCTGGCTGGCCAACCCGCAGCTGCTGGAGCCGGACGCCGACGCTGAGTACGCTGCCGTCATCGAGATCGACCTGGCCGACATCCACGAGCCGATCGTGGCCTGCCCGAACGATCCGGACGACGTGAAGACCCTGTCCGAAGTGGCCGGCGCCAAGATCGACGAAGTGTTCATCGGTTCGTGCATGACCAACATCGGCCACTTCCGTGCGGCCGCGAAGCTGCTGGAAGGCAAGCGCGACCTGCCGACCCGTCTGTGGGTGGCCCCGCCGACCAAGATGGACGCCTCCGAGCTGACCAAGGAAGGCGTTTACGGCACCTTCGGTGCGACCGGCGCGCGCATGGAAATGCCGGGCTGCTCGCTGTGCATGGGCAACCAGGCCCAGATCCGCGAAGGCTCCACCGCGATGTCGACCTCGACCCGCAACTTCCCGAACCGTCTGGGCCGCAACACCAACGTGTACCTGGGTTCGGCCGAGCTGGCCGCGATCTGCTCGCGTCTGGGCCGCATCCCGACCAAGGAAGAGTACATGGCCGACGTCGGCGTGATCGCCGCCAGCGGCAGCGAGATCTACCGCTACATGAACTTCGACCAGATCGAGGAGTACCAGGACGTGGCCAATACGGTCGCCGCCTGATGCGTTGAAACGAAAACCCCCGGCGAAAGCCGGGGGTTTTTTCATGCAGTGCGGAGCTTGCGTTCGTCGCTACTGCCCGCGGGCGAGGGCGAGCAGGCGCTCGGCGATCCGTTCCAGCGGCACCTGTTCCTCGGCCGCGCCGAGCTTGAACGCGGCGCCGGGCATGCCCCAGACCACACTGGTGGCTTCATCCTGCACCAGCGTCGGAGCGCCTGCCTGGCGCATTTCCAGCAGGCCGCGCGCGCCGTCATCGCCCATGCCGGTGAGAATGGCGCCGATGGCATTGCCGCCGGCACTCTGGGCCACCGAACGGAACAGCACATCGACCGCAGGCTTGTGCCGGTTCACGGCTGGGCCGTCATCGACGCGGCAACGCCAGCGCGCACCATCGCGGATGATCCGCAGGTGCCTGCCGCCCGGCGGCAGATAGGCATGGCCGGGCAGCACGGCTTCGCCGTCGCTGGCCTCGCGCACGGCCATGGCCGAATGCCGGTCCAGGCGTTCGGCGAAGGCGCTGCTGAAGCTGGCCGGCAGGTGCTGGGTCATCACCACCGCCGGTGCATCGGCGGGCAGGCCTTCCAGCACCACGCGCAGGGCTTCGGTGCCACCGGCTGACGAACCGATCGCGATCAGGCGGTTGGTGGTGCGGAACTGTGGTGCCACCGGGCGCGATGCCGGTGCCGCATCCAGGGTGAGTTTCGGTGCCGCAGCCCGCAGCAGCGGACGCACCCGCGAGCGGGCGGCCATCTTCACCTTGCCGATGATTTCTTCGGCATAGCCCTGCAGTCCGCGCGCCACATCGAGCTTCGGCTTGGAAACGAAATCCACGGCACCCAGTGCCAGCGCCTGCAGGGTCGTGTCGGCCCCCCGCTCGGTCAGCGAAGAGATCATCACCACCGGCAAGGGATGCAGGCGCATCAGGTTTTCCAGGAAGGCCAGCCCGTCCATGCGCGGCATCTCCACGTCCAGGGTGATCACGTCCGGAGCGAGGCGCTTGATCTTCTCGCGTGCCAGCAGCGGATCGGCGGCGGTGCCGACCACGTCGATGGCCGGATCGCTGGAGAGGATTTCGGTCAGCATCTGCCGCACGACGGCGGAGTCGTCCACGATCAGGACCCGGCAGGGGGCGTTGCCGGTCAGGGTCATTCGAACAGCTCCACGCCACCGGTGACCGGGGCCCTGGACAGACGGGCACGCACTGCCGATTCGGTGGCGGCCACTTCCGCTTCGTGGGCATGTGGCAGGCGCTGCACGACCACGCGCCCGGTATCGGCAAAGAACCAGATCTTGCGTGGATGGATGCCGCACAGATCTTCGGCGATGATCGGAATGTGCTCGGCCTGCAGGTACTGGCGCACGAACTCGGCGTTGCGGGTGCCCACGGGATTGCTGGTGAAGCCCTTGAGCACGTTGGCGCCGCCGAACACCTTGGCTTCCAGGCGCTTGCGGTGCGCGCCGCGCTTGAGCATGTCGTTGATGAGAAGCTCCATCGCATAGCTGCCGTAGCGTGCAGGCGCGCCGTCACCGGCATTGCCTTCCGGCAGCAGGAAATGGTTCATGCCGCCTATCTTCAGCACCGGATCGCGCAGGCAGGCTGCCACGCAGGAGCCCAGCGTGGTGGTCAGCGCAGTGGTGTCGTCGACCACGAGGTACTGGGTCGGCAACAGCTTGGCGGCGAGGGTCTGGAAGCGCGCGTCCTGGTAGCGCATCACCTCGTCGGTGCGCAGCGAGGCGTTCATGCCCCGACCCCCTGCGCGCGGCGGTACAGGGTGCGGCCACAGGGCTGGATCAGATCGGCCGCGTGCAGGTAGTTCTCCGAGTGGCCGGTGTAGAGCAGTCCGTCATCGGTGAGATGCTGCACCAGCCGGCCAAGGATGGCGCGTTGGGTCGGCTTGTCGAAATAGATCATCACGTTGCGGCAGAACAGCGCATCGAACGGGCCGCCAACGTCGTAGCGCGGGGCAAGAAGATTCAGCGGGCGGAACTCGATCAGGTCGCGCAGTGCGGGCAGCACCCGGCACTGGCCCTCGTTGGGGCCACTGCCACGCTGGAAATACCGTCGGCGGAGCTCTGGATCGAGGCTGGCGACGCGGTCGATGGCGTACACGCCACGGCCTGCGGTGGCCAGGACCTGTGTGTCGACATCGGTGGCGATGATGCGGACCGGCGGCTTCAGGCTGCCGAACGCCTCGCACGCGGTGATCGCCATGGAGTAGGGTTCCTCGCCGGTGGACGCGGCGCAGGACCACAGCAGCAGCGGGGCGTGGCCGGAGCGCTGCCGCAGTTCCTCGCGCAGCTTGTCGAAATGGTGGGGCTCACGGAAAAAGGAGGTGAGGTTGGTGGTCAGGGCGTTGGTGAACGCCTGCCATTCGTCACCGCCCTCCTGTTCCAGATGGTCGAGGTACTGCTGGAAGCTGCGCATGCCGAGTGTGCGCAGGCGACGCGACAGGCGGCCATAGACCATGTCGCGCTTGGCGGGCGCGAGGGCGATGCCCACCCGCTGGTAGATCAGGTCGCAGACACGGCGGAAATCGCGGTCGGCGAACTCGAACTCGCGCGGACCGGTGACGATGGGGCTGGGACTATGCACGGGGGACGTGTCCATCGGCGTGGGCGGTGGCCGCAGCCACCGCGGGTTCTCAGAATTCCTGCCAGTCGCTGGCGACGACGGGGGGAGTGTGGGCGCGGCGGACCGGCGCGGCCGGCGCATGCGCGCGTGCCGTGTTGGCGGTCACCGTTGGTTCCACCCGTGCGGCCACCGCCTTCACTGCGGCGGCCACTTGGTTGTCGAGGCGGAAGATCGCCACGGCATCGGCCAGCTGCGCGGCCTGCTCCTCCATCGCCCGTGCAGCGGCGGTGGCTTCCTCCACCAGCGCGGCATTCTGCTGGGTGGTCTCGTCCATCTGCACCACGGTCTGGTTGACCTGCTCGATGCCGGCGCTCTGTTCCTGCGAGGCC
>NZ_JBRRET010000015.1:0-84164 GCF_056760435.1 Stenotrophomonas sp. STEN008
CCCCCCCCGCCCCCCCCGCCGCCCCCCCCCCCCCCCCCCCCCCGCCCCCCCCGCCCCGCCGCCCGCCCCCCGGGCCCCCGCCCCCCCCCCCCGGGCGAAGCGGCGAAGGATGCAACGGTAGCGCCGGGCCATGCCCGGCGAACCCTATGCCTCAACCCTTCATCGTGCCCGTATCCAGCCACCGCTGGTGCCAGGACAACGCTTCCGGCAGCAGGTGCGGGGTGTGCTTGCCATAGCTCTCACGGCTGGCGCGGTCGAAGTAGTCCTGCAGCTGCGGGCGGAAATCCGGGTGCGCGCAGCGGTCGATCAGCACCTGCGCACGCTTGCGCGGGGTCAGGCCGCGCAGATCGGCCAGGCCCTGCTCGGTGACGATCACCGAGACATCGTGTTCGGTGTGGTCGACGTGGCTGGCCATCGGCACGATCGCCGAGATGGTGCCGTTCTTCGCCGTGGACGGGCTGAGGAACGCCGACAGGAACCCGTTGCGGGCAAAGTCACCAGAGCCGCCGATGCCGTTCATGATCCGCGTGCCCATCACGTGCGTCGAATTGACGTTGCCGTACAGGTCCACCTCGATCATGCCGTTCATGCCGATGCAGCCCAGCCGGCGCACGAGCTCGGGATGGTTGGAGATTTCCTGCGTGCGCATGATGATGCGCTCGCGGTAGAAGTCGATGTTCTCCTTGAACGTCTCGTTGGCCTGCGGGCTCAGCGCGAAGCCCGTGCACGAGGCATAGCTCAGCACGCCGTCGCGCAGCAGGTCGAGCATGCCGTCCTGGATCACCTCGGTGAACGCGGCCAGATCACGGAAACCACTCCTGGCCAGGCCTGCCAGCACCGCATTGGGGATATTGCCCACGCCGGACTGCAGCGGCAGCAGGTTCGGCGGCAGCCGGCCGTGCTTCACTTCGTGCTTGAGGAAGTCGATCAGGTGCGCGGCGATCTGCTCGCTGGTCGCATCGATCGGGCTGAACGGGCTGTTGCGGTCCGGGCCGTTGGTGCGGACCACCGCCACGATCTTGTCCGGGTCGCAGCGCAGCGCGGTATCGCCGATGCGGTCGTTGGCGTTGACCAGCGGAATCGGCTTGCGATGCGGCGGCAGCGCGGTGCCGTAGTAGATGTCATGCATGCCATCGACGCCGGCCGGCTGCCACTCGTTGACCTCGACGATCACCTTCTTCGCCAGGTCCAGCCAGGTCTTGTTGTTGCCGACCGAGGTGGACGGCACCAGCGAGCCGTCCTCGCGGATGGCCGAGACTTCCACCACGGCGGTGTCGATCTCGCCGTAGAAGCCGAACCAGACGTGCTGGGCGACGTGGCTGAGGTGGATGTCGATGTAATCCAGCTTGCCTTCATTGATGCGGTTGCGCGCATCCGGGTCGCTCTGGAAGGGCATGCGCATGGCGATGCCATCGGCCTTGGCCAGCGCACCGTCCAGCTCCGGCGCGGTGGAGGCGCCGGTCATCAGCTTGATCTGGAAGGGCTGGCCCTGGGCATGCACCGCTTCGATGCGGCGCGCCAGTTCCACGGGGACGGCCTTGGGATAGCCCGAGCCGGTAAACCCGCTCATGGCCACGGTTTCACCCGGCTGGATCAGCGCGGCTGCGGCCTCGGCGGAGACCACGCGGTCGCGGAGACGCGCGTTGGCGATGCGATCAACAGACATGACGACAGTGTTTCTGGGGGGAGCCTCGATTATCGGCCATCCCCCGGCGTACGGGGGGGCTACCTTCGTGGAATGGCTTTTCGCGGGCGGGGCTATCCATACCCGCCGGTTCTGTTTTGCAGTGCAGCGTGCAAAGTCCTTTCGCAGCCCGCAGGATGGCCCTGCATCCCGACGTGGGGGAGGGAGCAGAGCCCGCTGGCAGTTCGCTGCAAGCGGGCTTTTTTATTGCCCGCTGCCCAGGATGAATGCGCGCGATGGACGGCGGCGCAGCGACTTCCCGCCGTTGGCAAAGGCGCCCGGCGCCGCGAGAATCAACGCATGACCCTCGCCCCCGCCGAACTGCCCGCCGCGCTGCAGCCCCTGGTTGATCGTGCCCTGTCGCGCCTGGCCCAGGTGGTTCCGGAACCGATCCCGGCCGACCTGCGGCCCCTGCTGACCCAACTGGCCATCGCCAGTGACTTCGCTCTGGACACGCTGGTGCGGCAGCCCGGCCTGTTGTCGCAATTGGCCCTGCCGGAGTGCCCGCCGTTGCCGGCGCCGGTGCTCGACCCGGTGCAGCCCGGCGAATGGCCGGCGCAGCTGCGGCGTTGGCGTGCGGCGATGTCGACCCGCCTGGTCTGGCGCGATCTGGCCGGGTTGGATGACGTGGCGCAGACCCTGGCCGGCGCCACCGCCCTGGCCGAAGACTGCCTGCGGCTGGCGCTGGACGCCCTGCAGCAGGAATTCGCACAGCGCCACGGCGTGATCCGTGATGACGAGGGCCGCGTCGAGCAACTTGTCGTATTTGGCCTGGGCAAGCTCGGCGGTGGCGAACTCAACTTCAGCTCCGACATCGACCTGGTCTACGCCTACCCGCAGGGCGGTGAATCGGACGGACCGCGTCCGCTGGCCGCCGAAGAATACTTCGCGCGGCTCGGCCAGCGCCTGGCCAAGCTGCTGGATGAAACCACCGTCGATGGCTTCAGCCACCGCGTCGACCTGCGCCTGCGCCCGTTTGGCAGTGCCGGCCGCGTTGCGCTGTCGTTCGCTGCGATGGACCAGTACTTCCAGCGGGAGGGCCGCGACTGGGAGCGCTACGCCTGGTTGAAGGCACGTGCCGTGGCCGGTGATATCGCCGCCGGTGAGGCGTGGCTGCAGACGCTGCGCCCGTTCGTCTATCGACGCTATCTGGACTTCACCGCGCTGGACGGACTGCGCGAGATGAAAGCTGCGATCACGGCTGAAGTCGCCCGCCGCGAACTGCATGAAGACATCAAACGCGGTGCCGGTGGCATCCGCGAAATCGAATTCCTGTGCCAGGCACTGCAGCTGATCCGTGGCGGCCGCGAACCGGCCCTGCGTGAACGTCGCCTGCTGGTGGCGCTGCAGGCGCTGGTGGCGGCGGGCCAGATCGCGCCCGAAGACGGCGCATCGCTGGAGCAGGCCTACCTGTTCCTGCGCCGCCTGGAGAACCGGCTGCAGATGCTGCGCGATGCGCAGACGCATGTGCTGCCCAGAGATGCGATCGACCGCGAGCGCATCGCCCTGGGCCTGGGTTACCCGGATTGGGAGGCGCTGCGCGCCGCACTGACCGTGCAGCAGCAGCGGGTCAGCACCGAGTTCGCTGCATTGCTGGCACCGCGCAAGGGCCAGGCGGCGCCGGACGCGCTGGCCAACTACTGGCGCAGCCTGCCGGGTGGCAGTGACGCGCCGTTGCTGGCCGAAGCCGGTTTCCTCGATGCGAACGGCGCCGATCAGTCGCTGCGCGATTTCGCGCAGAGCACCGGCGTGAAGTCGCTGTCCGACGCCGCGCGCGCGCGGCTGGACCGCGTGCTGCCGGCGCTGCTGCACGCCGCCACGCGCTCGCCGCAACCGGATGCCGCGCTCAAGCGCGTACTCGGCCTGCTGCAGGCGGTGCTGCGCCGGACCAGTTATCTGGCCCTGCTGGACGAACAGCCCAGTGCGCTGGCGCGGCTGGTGGATGTGCTGGCGCGCAGCGCGCTGCTGGCCGAGCGCCTGGCGGCCTATCCGTTGCTGCTGGACGAACTGCTGGACGTGCGCGTGTCCGGCCCGATGCCGGATGCGGCCGGCATGCTGGCCGAATGCCAGCAGGCGCTGACGGTCGAAGATCCGGAAGCCGCGTTGCGCTGGCTCAACGAAACCCGGTTGGCCCTGAGTTTCCGCATGGCGATGGCCACGCTGGACGGCCGCCAGGGCGCGGTCGACAGTACCCGCCAGCTGGCCGAACTGGCGCAGGCGGTGGTGGTCACGGTGCTGGCCATGGCCGAGTCCGACATGCAGGCCGCGCACGGGGGCATTCCCGGCGGGCGCTTTGCGATCATCGGCTATGGCAGCCTGGGGGGCCTCGAACTCGGCTTCGGTTCCGATCTGGACCTGGTGTTCCTGCACGACCATCCGGCGGGCGTGGAGGCCAGCGATGGCGCGCGCGCGCTGGAGCCGGGACGCTGGTACGCGCGGCTGGCACAGAAGGTGATGGCCCTGCTCGGTGCGGTCACCGCCGCCGGTCGGCTGTACGACATCGACGTGCGCCTGCGGCCGGACGGCGGCAAAGGCTCGCTGGTCTCGTCCCTGGCCAGTTACACTGAATACCAGCGCGAACGCGCGTGGACCTGGGAGCATCAGGCGCTGGTGCGTGCGCGCGGCGTGGCCGGTGATGCCAGCCTGCTGGCCGACTTCGAGCAGGTGCGTGCGCAGACCCTGGGCCGTGCACGCGACCCCGCCACCCTCTATGCCGATGTGCTGAAGATGCGAGGGCGCATGCGCACCGAACTGGACCGCAGCGATGCCGCGCGCATCGACCTGAAGCAGGGCGCCGGTGGCGTGGTGGACCTGGAGTTCCTGCTGCAGACCGGTGTGCTCGAGCGCAGTGCACAGGTACCGGCGCTGCTGTCACCCCGCGATACGCCGTCGTTGATCGATGCATTGGCCGCAGCGGAATTCCTGCCGGTCGCCACCGCGCAGGCACTGCACGCTGCGCATGCCACTCTGCTGGATGTGGGCCTGGCCTGCACGCTGGACCGTCGCCCGCGGCTGGCACCGACCACACCGGCCATCGAAGCGGCCTGCGCAGCAATCAGTGCGGCCTGCCGGGCGGCCGGCCTGCCGTTCGGCTGATCGGCGGCGAGGCCGCCGGGCATGGCCCGGCGCTACCCGAACAGGCGCGCTGCGCCATGCCGGCGTCATCCAAACAAACGCAGCGGTAGCGCCGGGCCATGCCCGGCGGAATCACCGCGCGCTTTCCGCGCGCAGCGGCGCCATCTTCCACAGCAGCGCGCGGAACGGCGCCAGCAGGCACACGCCGATGGCCAGCTTCACGGCCAGATCGCCTGCCGCCCAGCTCACCCACGGCAGGCTGGAACCGGCAAAGGCGATCGACCAGAAGATCGTGGTGTCCACCGTCGCGCTGCAGGTGGTGGCTACCATCGGCGCACGCCACCAGCTGCCCCGGCGCAGGCGGTCGAATACGGTGATGTCCAGCAGCTGCGCCACGATGAAGGCCGAGCACGATGCGATGGCGATGCGCGGCGTCGCCACCCAGACCGACAACAGCACCGCCACCGCGAAACCGATCCAGGCCACGCGCCGGGCCGGTCCCGGGCCGAAGCGGCGGTTGATCAGATTGCTCACCAGGAACGCGACGGGATAGCTGAACGCACCCCAGGTCAGCCAGTCGTTGATCGGGTACTGCACCAGCACGTTCGACAGCAGCACCACCGCGCCCATCGCCAGCACGGCCAGCACCAGGGCGCGCGGGGTCAGCGGGGCAAAAACGGGGGCAGGACGCACGGACATGGCGAGCCAGGAGGACAAGGGGAATCGCCCATTATCCGCCCGGCCAAAGGCAAATCCAAAACCACCCGTTCAGGAACACACCAGCCGTCAACGGTGGGGCGTTACCCCAATGCCAGCCGCGCCCTGACCTCGGCGGCGATGCGCGCGGTTTCGCGCAGTGGTTCGATGCGGTCGTACTGCCAGTCCAGCCAGCGTGTCTGCAATCGCCCGCGCTCGTGCAGCTGCTGCTGGAAGCGGGCGAGGCGTCCCTGCGCGGTCTCCGCCAGCGCCACCATCACCGGCATGCGCGTGGCGCAGGCTTCAGAGAGCAGGTTCACCGAATCGGGCGATACCACCACCCGGTTGGCCCAGCCGAGCAGGCCGCCATACGGATTCACCCCGTCGCCGCCATCGCCCCAGATCACGTGCGGCAGGTCGGCGAAGGTCGCGCGCAGGATCTCGGCCAGTGCCGGCGGGGTGCGTCGCGAGGTGGTGGCCAGCAGGCTGCCGCCTTCGCTGCGGATCTGCGCGGCCAGGGCGCGGAACACACCGACCATCGCCGTTTCGTCCCACGGCGCCAGCGGCGTCGGGCCGCCCACCAGCAGTGCAGTGCGCGGACCGGGCAGGGTGCTGAAGCCGGCGAACGCGGCCCGTCCCCAGGCCAGCCAGTCGTCATCGACCGGGTTGAGGCTGCCGATCAGGGTCAGCACATTGCTGCCGCGCAGGCGATCATGCTCGGGTACCACCACCACGTCCCAATGCCTGGCGCCGATGCGCGGGTCGAGGATCTGCACCACCTGCGTGCCGCGGGCGCGCAGCACGCGCAGCGCACCGGCGGCCTGGCGGCCACAGCCGATCGCCAGCGCAGGGGGCTCGGCAGCCAGTGCCGCGAACGCATCGCCGTAGCCGTTGGCATCCCCGGGCAGGCGCCGCGGGGTGACCCAGCGCCAGGGCGCCCGAGGCTGTAGTACCACGGGTCGATAGGTGCCCTGGCGCAGCGCCGAGGCCAGCGCGACCGCCTGGCGGACGTTGCCTGCACGGCCATCGGTGACCGTCCACGGTGCGCTCGATCGTTTCACCATTGGCATTAATTCGTTTCAGCCCTGCTGGGTGTTGCAACAGTCGCGACACTCTACACTGCGGCTGGTCGTTTCGCCCCGCGTTGCCCGCGGGCACTGACTCCCCTTCGCCGCCCTGGAGATGCACCGATGTCCCACGCGCTTGACGCCGCCGCACTGGATCAGCTGTTCCGCACCGCCCGCACCCAGAATGCCTTCCTCGACACCCCGGTGGACGACAGCCTGCTGCAGGAACTGTACGAGCTGGTGAAGTGGGGCCCAACCGCGGCCAACGCCAGCCCGGCGCGCTTCGTGTTCGTGAAGTCGGCCGAAGCCAAGGCCAAGCTGGCCCCCGCGCTGTCCGAAGGCAACCATGACAAGACCATGGCCGCACCGGTCACCGTCATCATCGGTTTCGACCTGGATTTCCACGAGAAGCTGCCGTACCTGTTCCCGCACGCCGACGCCAAGTCCTGGTTCGACGGCCCGCAGGAAGGCCGCCACGAGGCCGCCATCCGCAACGGCAGCCTGCAGGGCGCCTACCTGATCCTGGCCGCGCGCGCGCTGGGCCTGGATGCCGGCCCGATGTCCGGCTTCGACCCGGCCAAGGTCGATGAAGCCTTCTTCGCCGGCACCAGCATCAAGTCGAATTTCCTGGTCAACCTGGGGTACGGTGACCCGGCGGGCCTGTTCCCGCGCCTGCCGCGTCTGTCGTTCGACGAAGCGGCGCGCATCGCGTAAGTCGCTGTATCGGTTTCGGGCCCGCCGGTTGCGGCGGGCCATTGCTGCACCCTGTACCCACCCTACGATCCGGAGAGTTCCTCAGATGAGCGCCACCCGTAAACTGCTGCTGCCGCTGGCCCTGACCCTGGCCATCGCCGCCTGCTCCAAGCCGGCCGATACCGCTGCCCCGGCCGCTGATGCCGCCGCTCCGGCCGCCACCGAACAGCCGGCCGCCACCCCGGCTGCCGATGCTGCCGCTGCCGCGCCGGCCGCCGAAGCGATCCAGATCGCCTCGGGCACCTACAAGCTCGACCCGAGCCACACCGACGTGCTGGCACAGTGGAGCCACTTCGGCTTCTCCAACCCGAGCGCGCACTTCGGCAACGCCGAAGGCACCCTGGTGTACGACGCCGCCGACGTGACCAAGTCCACCGTGGAAGTGAAGCTGCCGCTGAGCGGCCTCAACAGCTTCACCGCCAAGTTCGACGAGCACCTGAAGAGCGCCGACTTCTTCGACGCTGCCAAGTTCCCGGCGGCCACCTTCAAGAGCACCAAGGTGGAATCGGCCGGCACCAACAAGCTGACCGTCACTGGCGATCTGACCATCAAGGACATCACCAAGCCGGTGACCCTGGACGTCACCATCAACGGCGGTGGCGAGCACCCGATGGCCAAGGTTCCGGCCGCCGGCTTCGATGCCACCACCACCCTCAAGCGCAGCGATTTCGGCGTGGGCGCCTACGCCCCGAACGTCAGCGATGAAGTGAAGATCCGCATCACCACCGAAGCCACCGGCGAGAAGCCGGCCGCTTGATGCACCCCGCTCACTCGTCGTGAGAAGGCAGAAGGCCCGCTGCGAAGCGGGCCTTCTTTTTTGAGCGCGGGCAACGCGTGTTGGCCACTACCGGGTACGCGCGCTCAGCGCAGCGCGCCCAACCACGCTGCACACGCCTCGCTCGGGCTCTGCTTGGCCTTCACCGTCATGCCACTCATCCGCACGAAGGTCTGCGCGGCCTGCGCCACCACCTGACGTGCGATCAACGCGGCTTGCCTGGTCGCCGCCTGCTGCTTGCGCAGCTGCACGATATGCACCGACGGCCGGCCCACCGGCGCGTACTTCTGGTCGCGGCGCAGCACATCGGCCACCTGCGCCACTTCGTACTCGGCCTGCAGGAACCGGTGTTCGGCGTCCAACAGATCCCGCAGCGGTGCACGCAGGGCGGCCGGATCAGCGAAGGCCGCCAGCGCGCCATCACAGGCGGCGTCGTCGTTGAAGCGGGAGCGCAGCGCATCGACGCCGGCCAAGGTCAGTTTGCCCACAGGGGCCTCGTTGCAACTGGAAAGGAGCGCGATTGTCGCATCTGCCCGGGTCGATCCGCTGCCGGCGTCATGCGCCGCTCCGTGGGACAAGGGGTCTGACCCTGTGGCATGGGCCGAAGAGCCACCGAGGGTGAACCCGGTCCTACAATCGCCTGCTGTTTCATCCACGGAAGGAAGGCCATGCAGGACGTGCAGTACTGGTTGAACGAATTCTGGGCCGGGTTGAGCGTGCTCGATCTGGCAGTGGGCAGCGTGCTGGGCGCGCTGCTGGGCCTCATGGTCGGACTGGCCGGCTGGTATGCGCTGCGCCGCCGCGGCTGGTTGCAGCGGCGCAGGCGCTGGCATCACTGGCTGCTGGCCAGTTACGCGCTGCTGCTGCCGCTGGGCACTGCCTTCTTCGGCCTGCAGCTGGGTTTCACCGCGGGCGCGCACCGCGCGCTGCTCCAGCAGATGGACCATTTCCAGCCGCATCTGCAGACGCTCGTGACCCAGTGGAGCCACGGGTTCACCGACTCGCTTGACGACCCGCGCATGCGCGATGCGCTGCACAGCGAAGGCACGGTGGGCGATGTGGCCGAAGCCGTCGCCTCGGCCTACCTCAGCGAACACCCGCTGCCGGTACTGGATGGCCTGGGCGATGGCGCACTGGGACGCGCCAGTGGCTGGGTGATCGGCAAGGTGCGCGAAGGCGTGCTGCGCGGGCTGGTGGAAGACACTCTGGTGGACAAGGCCGGTGTACTGGGCGTGGAGCCGACGGTGGTGCGCGAAGCGCTGACGATGCGCGTGGACGAACTGCTGCACACCCGCGGCGTGTTGCGGCTGGTGAAAGCGCAGATCAACGGCATGATGCCGGGCGTGTATTTCGGCCTGCTGCTGCCGTGGCTGGTCGTTGTGCTGCTGATGGCGCTGGAGATCTGGGCCGCGCACCGGTTCGGATGGCGACAGCAACACATCCCGGTGGCTGCCTGCTGCAGAGCCGGGCCATGCCCGGCTCACGCAGACTGAGGCAAACGCGGCGCGCTCAGTCGCCGTCGGTATCGTCCGGGTGCGCCTTCCAATAGCCGGTCGAGCGGATCCAGTCGCGCGGCACGCCCAGATGGCCTTCGATGA
The DNA here is from genome assembly GCF_056760435.1 of Stenotrophomonas sp. STEN008. Classification (NCBI taxonomy): domain Bacteria; kingdom Pseudomonadati; phylum Pseudomonadota; class Gammaproteobacteria; order Lysobacterales; family Lysobacteraceae; genus Stenotrophomonas; species Stenotrophomonas sp. STEN008. Next base: position 9,649 of record NZ_JBRRET010000015.1, read on the forward strand.
ACTTGCGCATCATCCGTGCGCGACGCGATTCGGTGGCGATCCAGTAGAACGTGTCGCCCTCCGGCGCCTCGAAGTCGGTCAGCATGTCTTCCAGCAGCGTGCTGCTGGCCGCCGGGAAGCCATTGCGTTCCAGCCAGTGAATCTGCACGTTCTCGTACTGCGGCAGGTCCTGTCGCTCGGCTTCATCGCTCACTTCGATGAAGGCCTGCACCTCGGCGCCCTCCGGCAGCACATCCAGCCAGCGGGCAATGGCCGGCAGCGCGGTTTCATCGCCAATCAGCACATAGGCGTCGTAGCTGTCGGCCACCACGAACGAGCCGCGCGGGCCGCCGATCACCAGCCTGTCGCCCGGCTGCGCCCGTTCGGCCCATGGCCCGGCAATGCCCTGGTCGTGCAGCACGAAGTCGATGGCCAGTTCGCCGGCGTCGTGGTCCCACCAGCGTGGGGTGTAGTCGCGTGCCGGAGACGGCTGCTTGCCGTCCGGGTAGCTGCGGCCTTCGGCAGTCAGCACCGGCAGCACCATTTCGCCGCTGGCGTTGGGGAAGAACAGCTTGATGTGGTCGTCGGCGCCGGGCGAATCGAAGCCGGCCAGATCATCGCCGCCCAGCACGACGCGGCGCATGTGCGGGGTGACCACCTCGGTGCGCAGCACCGTCAGTTCGCGGAATCTCACATCCAGGCGCAGGCGCGCGTTGTGATGCTCAGTCATGGGAATACCTGTAAAGGTGTCGCGCAGGGGGCGCAGCGTAGGGGGAGACCTGGCTGGAGTCAGTCTGGCTGGGTCGTTGAAGAGGTGGGCTCGCTACCGGTGGTGCCGTTGATCAGTGCCGATGCCTGCGACAGCAGCGCCGCCACCTGCTCGGCCTCGCCTTCGGCCCAGCGGCCGTGGTGATGCACCAGCGCCCGCTTGAAGTCACGCAGGGCGCTGGCCAGCGGCGGCGGCAGCGATGCCTTGGTGATCTCGCGGGCGCGATCGAAGGCCCGTCGCTGGGCCAGGCGCACCTGGGTGCGCTGCACCTTCAGCTCGAACTCGCCGGCGGCGGTGATGCGGAACACCCGGCGGCCATCCACTTCCTCCGATGCCACCCAGCCGGCCTGCTCGAAGCTCGCCAGCAGCGGGTACATGGTGCCGGCGCTGGGCGTGTAGGCCTGCAGGAACTGGTTGCTGATCAACTGCATCAGCTCGTAGCCATGGCGCGGCTGCTCGCCGATCAGGGCCAGCACCAGCAGGCGCAGGTCGCCCCGGCTCAGCACGCGTGGCTGGCCATGGCGGCGGGGCACGGCCGATTCGCTGGAACGGGTTCTGGGGGAAGGGGAACGGCTCATTTCGATATATCGGTAACGAGTATCGAAACGATATATCGATAGGGCAGGCGCCGGCAAGCATCGATCCGGCCACAACCGTGCCGCGTTTGGGCCACGTACACAGAAAGGGCGCCCTTGCGGTGCGCCCCGGGGACCACTGTGGAAGGGAGCGAGGCAGCCAGACGGCGGGCCGTTGCGGCAGTGCCAACACTCGCCGTCACCTTGCGCGGCCGGCGCAGCCCGGTCCAGAGCCGGGCGCGACACCGCATCAGTCATTCAGCTGCGGTGCCCCCGGCGCAGGCCCACACGCGGTCGGCCGTGCCCTACAACGGTCATCGCCCTGGGTAACACTTCGTTCTGCACATGCGCCAGGCGGGCAATCGCGACGTGCCCGAAGCGGTCCGAGGCCCGCCGCAGCGGCCTGCAGCGCGCCTGCTGGCCCGCCGAAGACAGGCGGGACATGCCTTGCGGACACTGGCTGCATGCGTCCATACGCCAGCGTAGCCAAGTGACGAAAGCCCTTGGTGCGCTACACTTTGCGGTCTAGATATCTATACAACAGTCGCGCGCGTGCGTGCGGTTATGGGAGCGCTAATGAACTGGTTGAACGAGGTGCTGAACAACGACCCGAATCCTGTGGAAACCCAGGAGTGGATCGAGTCGTTGAAGGCCGTTATTGATGTCGAGGGCTCCGAGCGCGCGCATCAGCTGCTGGAAGGCATGGTGGAGCTGACCCGTCGTTCGGGCGCCTACCTGCCGTTCTCTCCCACCACCGAATACGTCAATACCATCGAGCCGCAGTTCGAGGCCAAGAGCCCGGGCAATGCCGAGCTGGAATGGCGCATCCGTTCGATCATCCGCTGGAACGCGATGGCCACCGTGGTCCGCGCCAACCGCAAGCCGGGCGACCTGGGCGGCCACATCGCCTCGTTCGCCTCCGGCGCCACCCTGTACGACGTGGGCTTCAACCACTTCTGGCGCGCCCCGAGCGACAACCACCCGGGCGACCTGCTGTTCATCCAGGGCCACAGCGCCCCGGGCATCTACGCCCGCGCCTTCCTGGAAGGCCGCATCAGCGAAGAGCAGCTGGACAAGTTCCGCATGGAAGTGGACGGCGGTGGCCTGTCCTCGTACCCGCACCCGTGGCTGATGCCGGACTTCTGGCAGACCCCGACCGTGTCGATGGGCCTGGGCCCGCTGGCCGCCATCTACCAGGCGCAGTTCATGCGTTACCTGGAAAACCGTGGCCTGATCGAGAAGTCCGACCGCAAGGTGTGGTGCTTCATCGGCGACGGCGAGTCGGACGAGCCGGAAACCCTGGGTGCCATCGCCCTGGCCGGCCGTGAAGGCCTGGACAACCTGATCTTCGTGGTGAACTGCAACCTGCAGCGCCTGGACGGCCCGGTGCGCGGCAACGGCAAGATCATCCAGGAATTGGAAGGCGTGTTCCGCGGCGGCGGCTGGAACGTCATCAAGCTGCTGTGGGGCGGTTACTGGGATGCCCTGCTGGCCAAGGACACCAACGGCGTCCTGAAGAAGCTGATGATGGAAACCGTCGACGGCGAATACCAGAACTGCAAGGCCTTCGGCGGCGCGTATACCCGCGAGCATTTCTTCGGCAAGTACCCGGAGACCGCCGCGATGGTCGCCGGCCTGTCCGACGACGACATCTGGCGCCTCAACCGCGGTGGCCACGACCCGCACAAGGTGTACGCCGCCTACCACCAGGCCGTGAACACCAAGGGCATGCCGACCGTCATCCTGGCCAAGACCGTGAAGGGTTACGGCATGGGCAGCGCCGGTGAAGCGCTGAACCCGACCCACCAGACCAAGAAGCTGGACGACGAAGCCGTCAAGCACTTCCGCGACCGCTTCAACATTCCGGTGACCGACGAGCAGCTCAAGGACGGCCAGGTGCCGTTCTACAACCCCGGCCCGGACTCGCCGGAAGTGCAGTACCTGCAGGAGCGCCGTGCCGCCCTGGGTGGTTACCTGCCGCAGCGCCGCCGCAAGGCCGACAAGAGCTTCAACGCACCGAAGCTGGAAACCTACGAGCGCCTGCTGAAGAGCAGCGGCGAACGCACGTACTCCACCACCATGGCGTTCGTGCAGAGCCTGAACATCACCCTGCGCGACAAGGAGCTGGGCCCGCACATCGTGCCGATCGTGGCCGACGAAGCCCGCACCTTCGGCATGGAAGGCCTGTTCCGCCAGATCGGCATCTACGCGCCGTTCGGCCAGAAGTACAAGCCGGTGGACGCCGACCAGCTGATGTTCTACCGCGAAGACCAGAGCGGCCAGGTGCTGCAGCAGGGCATCAGCGAGCCGGGCGCGATCAGCTCGTGGATGGCCGCCGGTACCAGCTACTCGGTCAGCAACGTGCCGATGCTGCCGTTCTACATCTACTACTCGATGTTCGGCTTCCAGCGCGTGGGCGACATCGCCTGGCAGGCCGCCGACATGCGTACCCGCGGCTTCCTGCTGGGTGGCACCGCCGGCCGCACCACGCTGAACGGTGAAGGCCTGCAGCATGAAGATGGCTTCAGCCATCTGGTGGCCGGTGGCATCCCCAACGTGCGCAGCTACGACCCGACCTTCGGCTACGAAGTGACGGTGATCCTGCAGCACGGCACCAAGGCGATGATGGAAGACCAGGTAGACGAGTACTACTACCTGACCCTGATGAACGAGAACTACGCCCACCCGGACATGCCGGAAGGCGCAGCCGAGGGCATCGTCAAGGGCATGTACCTGCTGACCGACGCCGGCAAGCCGAAGAAGGGCGAACTGCGCGTGCAGCTGCTGGGTTCGGGCACCATCCTGCGCGAAGCCATCGCCGCCGCCGAGCTGCTGGACAAGGACTTCGGCGTGACCGCCGATATCTGGAGCTGCCCGAGCTTCAACGAACTGCGCCGCGACGGCTTCGATGTGGAGCGCCACAACCGCCTGCATCCGGAAGGCGAGCAGCGCAAGGCCTACGTGACCGAGCTGCTGGAAGGCCGCCAGGGCCCGGCGATTGCCGCTACCGACTACGTGCGTGCGTATGCGGACCAGATCCGCGCGTTCGTGCCGATGTCGTACACGGTGCTGGGTACGGATGGTTTCGGCCGTTCGGATACCCGTGCGAACCTGCGTCGCTTCTTCGAGGTTGACCGGTACTACATCGCGCACGCCGCGATTGCGGCGCTGGCGAAGGAAGGGAAGATGACCGCGAAGGATGTGGCCCGGGCGATCAAGCAGTACAAGATTGATCCGGAGAAGGCTAATCCTGTTGGGGTTTGATTGAACTGTCAGGGGCACGGGTTGACGCCCGTGCTCTGAGCTTGAATAGATATCAAAAATGGGGAAGAATCCATACATGCCCCAAGGGGGCTAGCGGGACCGATCTAAGGCGGTATGCCGTTCGGAGCCGAGGTGCGAACTGAGGCCACCTGATATCCTACTTTACCCGATTGGTACCGTGGCCCGAGTTCGCTCGGGCTTTTTTTTACTCTTTTTTCTTGGTATCAAGGATGGATAAATGATTAGCGAAAAGGAGCTGGCTGCCGAGATTGTCTTAGAGTGCAACAAGCTAATTCGGCGATATGAGGTCTATCACAATAACCTACACGCTGAGACTGTTCGCATGGCGAAAAGACTCGGTGTGGTGCCCGCAAAGATTGTAATCAAGCCCGACTATTGGAAAAAGAATAGAAAGTTCGATCCGTTTTATTGTCGCGGCAGAGCTCGAGCAATGGCGAGAGCCATCGTTCGGAAGATTATTCTGAAAACGTACAATCCAGAGTCGCCCCACGAGAAAGATGTTCCAAAGGCATCAGGGGGGAAGCGTAAGCTGCGAATTTACCAGATTCCTGACGCTGTAGTTTCCAAGATCGTGTACGAGCGGATGCTGTCGAAAAATAGGCATCGATTTAGTGCTTTCTCATATGCCTATAGAGATGATCGCAATGTCCATTTTGCAATACAAGACATGCATTCAGACATATCTGGATTCGATCGTGCATACATTGCGGAGTACGACTTTTCAGATTTTTTCGGAAACATTTCCCATCGTCATCTACAGGCGCAGCTGAATTCAAATGGATTGCTGATTAGTGAAGAGGATGAGTGGATACTCAAGAAATTCCTTCTGAGCGATAAGGGGATTCCTCAGGGAACTTCGGTTTCGCTGTTCCTGGCGAATGTAGCGTGCCTTTCTCTTGATAAGTCTCTGGAAAAGATTGGGGTGAAATTCGCCCGCTATGCTGATGACACAGTCATCTGTAGTGATAGCTATGATTCCATCTGCAGAGCTGTTCGCTGTATTTCAGACTTCTCTCGTCAGTCTGAAGTAAAAATAAACTTTGCCAAGTCGGAAGGAATTAGTATGCTTTCCGATATGGTAGGTAAAGCGGAGATGCGAGAGAAGCGTAGTTTTGATTTTCTCGGTTATGCGGTCTCAATGAGGGCGCTTGGCATCAAAAAATCCTCCGAGCAAAGAATTAAGAAGCGAATATCGTACCTGCTCTACAGAAATCTTCTTCAGCCGCTTAAGGGAGCCGCCCTTGCAGGTGTTCGTGTCCCAGTTGGGTATGACCCGGACCTGATTACAGCTATGTTGCAGGTGCGGCGGTATGTCTGTGGAAGTCTCTATAAGTCTGATTTGCACAACTATCTTAATTCAGGAATTGGGCAGATTAGATTTCGGGGAGTGATGAGCTTCTATCCGCTTGTAACGGACGAGGAGCAACTTATGTCACTGGACGGGTGGCTGACATCGACCGTCTTTCGAGTGCTGAAGCTTAGAGCGCGTAGATATGCTGCGCACGGGCATCCCAGTGTAGGAACTGTTTTCCCCTTTAGCGTGCCAAAGGTCCGTCTGGTCTCCGCACTCGACTCTATGAGCTATTCGGGACGAAAGTTGTTGGAAATTCCGAGCTTTCTCTTGGTTTCTAGGGCGATGAGAAAGGCTATCAACGAGCATGGAATTTCCTATGTGATGGATCCAAAATCGAGCCGGTACGCCTACAGAACCTAGGCGATTGCAGGTCAAAATTCACTCACAGTTTCTGCTTCTTAGGTTTCTGCTTTTTAATGAGTGGCAACTGAGGGTCGATGGGGATCGCGGTAAGCCTCACTTTATAGCCCAATGCGAGAAGCTGTGAAGTGGCGTTCTTCAATGAAACTTTCGAGAAGAAGGGGAGTTCGGACGGGATAGATTTATCCGTCGCGATTGCATAAGTTACCGTATATTTTGATGCGTCAGGGCGGGATTTGGTGTCCTTCAATGCAATGCTCTGCGGAAGTTTCTTGTTTAGTCGCTGGCGAAACGCTTCGTCTTTTACGAACGCCTCTGCCGCAGTTAAGCCTTGAGCAAATAAGTGACTCAGAGTGGCTGACGAGCGATAGTATTTTACGTGAATGAAATTTTCGGACCCTTCAATTAGGTCGCAAAACTCGATCTTGTCGAGTGGCCCGCCTAGTTGAATATTATTCTTGTCCATTAGATGTATATTGTCGACCAGATCTGATGCATGCTGGTTGTATTCGCCTTCGTTTGCGAAAGAATAGATTGGAAGTGAATTGGCCGTGACTGGAATTTTGGTAAGGCTATCATCTACTCTTTTGATGAAGTCAGATTCAATCCTGAACCACACGCCATTTCGAAGCGTGAACCTGTCGTTTCCTTCGGAAATCTCCGCGTAAAGGCATCTGTAGGCGGACCAGCTTCGAATTGAGTTGTATTCTGAATTGTTTATGTGGACAGTCGACGACTTAATTGTGGTTAGACAGAACTCTATGCCCTTGGAGTCGATGTATTCGCGGAGATCGGAGATCTGAAGAATCTGGTGCCTCGGGGTGTTGGGTCGCATGTCAAATGAGTACCCCGCGTTTGATTCCCAGTCTACAATTTCAGGTTCCCCCATCCATAGATTGCCTTCGCCGTCTCGTCTAATTAGGTCGTCAAGAAACAGGTCCAGTAGATTAACTGTGTCGGGATCTCGAACCCTCGCGACGTTATCAATCCAGCTGTATGCAGAAGGCAGTGGATCTCTAAATAGTTCAAGGGCCTTTGTAAGGATTGGTAATATTCCTGGAATGTCTGTCTCGACCATCAGGGTGAGTGTGTCCCGACCAGTAATGTGGCTTCCCAATATAGGAAATCTGCACGCACCCGTAACTGCATACACCAGGTCGGATTCTGAGTTGGCCTGCAAGTCGAATATGTCGGACTGCGTGGTGCTTTGTGTCCTGGAGCTTAATGGACTATCGTCGTAGCTTGCCTTGTCTAGGCTCCTGAGCTTGCCTGGATCTACTGCGTTCAATGTTACACGCAGTCCGAAATCCCGTTCCATGGATTCAGGATGGATGAGGTGAAAGCCAGATCCAAAGGAAATCAAAAATACTCTAAGCTCTAGCTTAATTAGGAGAACTGCCCCGACGCTTGCGCTCTTTCCAAACCTCATCTCAGGCGCGCCTGGGTGCTCAGTTAGAAGATGAGCCCAGGCAGGAGTTTTGGATGGCGGCTCTCTCTTTATGAATACCACGGCTTCTTCGCAGTCAACCGGAATATGGTGCATTGCTTCAACCATTTCATGCTTAATGAATAATCCGTAGTCTTCAATTCCTTCTCTGGCAAGATAAATTGACAGTTTTTCCTTGCGCGCTCCATCTCTCATTGCGGTCATATCCCTTGATGTGTGAGAGTTCCAAGATGATGCTAACCGAATTGTGCTCCATGTAAGTATCTAATGGTGCGCCAGATTCTGCCTTTGTCACGCGATTAATGTGGTGGCATAGGCCATCCATGGGCAGAGCATCAACAGCGCATGATGAGAGGTGCTGCTGGTTGCAGAAGATGATCCACTCAGCGATTAACTGTGTAGCGTACAGCTGGCTTTCGAAAGGATGCTTGCGAACGAACTGCCTTTTTCAATGGTCCCACTGATTCGCTCATCCAGCTTGGGCTTGACCTTGGCCATGCCCCTCGTCGGCTTGTGGTACGTCTCCCGACCCGCAACTTGGAACCGTTGACAGAGCTTCGTCATCGTCAACGCGGTGCCTTCATCTCCTGGCCCTCGCTTGGTGACCAAGTACATCGGCTTGCGCCATTTCCCAGCAGAGAGGTCATCTCTTTCCGGGCGCGGATCTCCAGAACTGCCCTGCTAAACGCTTCCTGCAGGTCCTCCGGCTGTCGCTAGTGCTCCTTGAGTGCATCCTCCGTATTGGGCCGCAGGGCCTTCTACATAATGCCCTCGCCATCTTCGCCCAGCTTTCGATCGCGGCTAGGGTCGAGTCGCATTGACTGCTACTTCCGCCTGGAACTGGACCAGATCAAAGACCAAGGCCGACTTGCATCGGGCGGATCAGCGCTTGATCTTTTCTTCAACCTATCCGCTCACCTGTGTCTACTTCGTGGAAGCTACAGCTGAACGGAGAATCAGTGGGCTCTTATAGAAGGCGCAGGAAGCCAATGCTCTGGGGAATGCTATGGGGGATTGCGGCGATCAAATACAACGTTTCGGTGGAGTTCCAAGAAGCCAAGTTGCCTTGGTGAGAAAATTCCATGCCGACGCGATGTATCCAAGTTCAGACCGAGCCGATCTTGGACCTCAAACGGTAGGCCGCTCGAAACGAGTACGCGTCCGCTCGATAAAAAGCTAATCCATCCCAGATCAAACAGCAGGTCCGCATGGGGAGCCAGCAGGAGTCCGTTCTCGCCATCGGCACGCTCGCTATTAGTGCTATCTGCCCATGGCTTGATGTGGCTCGCGCGGAGGAATCTCAGGTCCTCAATGCCAGTTAGCCTGCACCCCTTCTCAACGCCGATCAGGCGCTCACGGAAAAGGCGTTGCTTCGTCCGCACTTCAGTTTCGCGTCTTGCGCTGGTTGCGCCAACGTCATCGATAGCGGCATCGATCTCAGCTTTGTCCGTCTCACCTGGGGCAAGGCCCAGCGAGGCTTCCAGTGATCTCAAGCGGGACACAATGGCAGACCATGGCTGCCCTTCTCGATCGGGCGTGCCTGGTTGAACGTAGGAGGACTGACACATGAACCTACCGAGGTACCGGTAGGGCCGCCCCTTGCCCATCATCTGGAACACTACGAGCGTTTTGCCATCCTTGGCGTGCTCGCCAATGGCTCGGTTGCCCGCTACATACTTCATGTCTCCGACTTGACCCTCGCCGAAGTAATGAAAGACTTCGTCGTCGTCCCAGAAAGCATGGTAGCCGTGAGACGCGCCGGCCTCGCAAGTGAACGCGATGACTAGCGGATGATCCTTGGGTATCGAAATGCCGCCTTGCCGTTGCCCGCCAAATACGCCATGGATCTGCTCCTGACGGTTGTAGAGCGGACCCACCTCGAATGGGAGTTCCATCCTCGATCCCTGTCCCAGAGGCTAAGTGCCCAGGATTCTAGCCAGAACCAGGCTGCCTGTGTCATTGATTGACGCGTTTGGCTGTTGGGGAAGATGGAGATGGGCGCTAATGGGATGCGGAACGAGCGCAGCCGGTCTCAGGCGAGCTCAAATTTCTCCTCCGTTTCTCTGGTGAGTCCCACCCATCTCGCCAGTGTTGTAGGTCCATTGCATCGCTTGCAACCGCAGGCATCGTGACGACCAACAGCTTAGGTCCAGAGTTGTCCACGAACAGGATGGGATCTGTCCGCACGCTCACGACAAAGAAGCGTGCGCCGGAATCATGTCTTCCCATGGCGACCCCTTGGCAAGCCAACTTTTCGGCGAAGCGCTTGGCTTCGGCCCGAAACATGGCGAACTCCGAGTCGGCGAGTCTTGTGTATCTCTCAAGACTCATTGTGGTGGGCGGTGAATATATCCGGCCCATGAGCAACCCCAGCAGCGCTGCCGCCGCCATGGCAAGGAAAGTCCGGCTTGGCATATTGAGGCCAGTGTAAGACGCCAAATGGCTCAGGCTGGGGCGAATGATTCGGACCGTGCATACGATCCGGTGCATTGCAGCGAATGCGCATAGCGAAGCACGTGCTATTCCCGCACCTGCAACCGATCAGCCACCTGCGCCGTCAACGCCACACACGCCATCTTCAACCCTTCCATCACCCGATCCCCCACGTACTCCTCGGACGGGCCGTTCTGCCGAGTCCGTTCCGCAGCCAGCATCAACTCCGCGACCACACGCAGACCGGCCACGGCGCAGTCCGCATCCGCTAGCTGAAGGCAACGCCCTGGCAGTTGATGTCGTTCCGGCCAAGGCTGACCATCCGCCGCAGCACCGGTTCCGATGCGGCGCAGCGTGGCGACGAAGGAGTTGGGATCGGGGGACGGTTCGCGCTCGGCTTCGGTGTTGTCCGGATCGTATAGCGCGTGCAGGGAACGGAAATCCGAGGTGCTCATGGCAATGCTCCGTACAGGACAGATAGCAGCGCCACCAGTATAGGCGGCGGACGGTGCGGGCTCGAAAACCGGCATGTACCAGACCGGCGGATCCGAAGATCCCCACGCACCGCCCGCCATAGAACGCGAACGGATTGCCAGCCGGCGCCACACAAATGGTGACGCCGGCCGGCAAGCGCATACATCTGGTACATGGGCGGGTTTTCGAGTCCCGCGCCACCCTTTTTCGGTGGCACGCCAAGATGTACCCGCACTAATGCGAAATGCCAAGAAATCGTCGGCCACAGGGGCCACAGATGCTGACGCTTACGGCATTGTTGCATGGCACGCGCAAAGCGGAAGCCTTGCAGTGCAGCGGTTTCGCCCCTTGTTAAGTAACCGCCCGAATGCGCTCCCAAAAGCACGGTTTGCCGCCGTGTGAGGTTCCAGAAGCGACACTCAGCTCAAAGCGTCGGTAGGCGAGTTGGGTCAATTGCGACACAGCTTATCGCTTCGACGCCAGACCCGGTCGTAGCCACAAGGCATCGTCGCGCTCCAGGCGTAGTCGCCGCCGAACGCCAGCGTCGCCTCGCGCGACGGCAGATCCGCGTAGCGGGCCAGCAGGTGCTCATCCACGCCGGCATCGCCATGGTCGATAGCGAACAGACAGAGAAGTTCCTTATCGACGCCTTCCAGCCATGCGGCGCCGACATTGGCCATGCTTATCTTCCAGCGGGATCGGGAGGACGGCTGCAGTGGGTCCCAAAGAATGGGATGAGGCACCGAACCCGGTCTGGTGGACCGGTTCTTTCGCTGGATATGCTGCGCCAGCCGACATCAGGAGTCATCGCCATGGAAGACCTGCTCAATCGATCCGCATTGCTCAATCAAGCGATGCTCTCCACCGTAGACCATCCCCCTGCGGATGAGTCTGCCAGACTGTTGGCGTCCAAGGACGCAGCGTTGCTGAGCATTGAACACGGGGAGGCGCTTCGCGTACTGATGGGGACAGGCATGGGGTCTTCGGCCATGGCTCTATTCCGTTGCCAGTACGAGGCATTCACCCGATCCGTTTGGATTGAGCACTGCGCACTCGAAGATCAGATCGCGCTGCTGTCCCGGCCACCGGAGGCCGGATCAGACGAGAAGGGGCTGCCGATGCTGTCGAGGATGCTGGAGGCATTGATGCAGGTCCCCCTTCTGGCCAACCTGCTGCCACATCTCATCGAACTGAAGGCGTATGCTTGGAGGCCGCTGAACTCATTTGTGCATACAGGGGTACACGCATTGAGTCAAAGTCGTGATGGCCTCTCCATGACCTTGGCGATGGACGTCATACGAATGAGCAACAATCTGTCGATGATGGCTGGCCAGCACCTCGCCATCCTCACTGGTATCCCGGAGCTGCAGAAGGAAGTGATTCGACTCAACGAGACGTACGCGGAATGTCTCCTCCTTGATGAAGAGAATCGTCGCGCCCTCCAGAAGGCAGCACTGGCTGTACCTTTGAGCGGGTGAGTGGCGGTCACTTGCCGAGGGGAGGCGACCCGCAACCCGATGGCCGAGTGGGTGGCAAGTCGTTTGATCGCCTCGACCCGGGGCATGATATGGCGGCCATCGCCACCGCCACCGCCACAGCCACAGCCACCGCAACGGCGGCCAAGCTCAAGTGACCGATCCTCTCCGCTTGAGGGAGCAGCGTCCGGGCGTCTGCCATACGGATGCAGCCGCACGCCACGCCCCCCACCTGCTACCATTCCCCCCGCTAACCCAGCCAGCCTTTCCGTGCGCACACGCCGGAACGGCCGTCTTCGTACGGCCCAGCGAGCCAGGACACCCTTCCGTGCCCTTTCAAGGATGCTCGCATGTTCCGTCATTCCGCTTTCCGCTCGGCCGCCCTGGCCCTTGCCATTTCGCTCAGCGTCGGCGCCCCGGCGGCCTTCGCCGATAACGCGCCCGCCGCCAGCACCACCACTGCGGTGCAGCGTCAGGCCATCGCCAAGGGCCTGTACGAACTGGCGTACAGCCCCACCCAGAACGCCGTGTTCGTCGCCTCATCCGGTGGCTTCGGCGATGACGCCGGCCCGTCGCAGGTGCTGCGCCTGAACCCGGCCACGCTGGCCGTGGAAACCCGCATCCCGCTGGAGCGCAAGGCGTTCGGCGTGGTGCTGGATGACGCCCACAACCGCCTGTACGTCGGCAACACCGTTGATACCTCGGTAACCGTGGTCGATACCGCCCAGAACAAGGCCATCGGCATCGTGCAGCTGATGGAGAAGAAGGTCGGCAAGGACGGCAAGGCCGCCTACACCCACGACCTGCGCGAGCTGGTGGTCGACAGCCCGGCCAACCGTCTGTACGTCACCGGCCATTCCAGCGAAGGCAGCGTGCTGTTCGTGGTCGATACCACCACGCTGAAAGTGATCGACACCATTCCGGGCTTGGGCAACGCCAAGGCGCCGGGCCTGGCGCTGGATGCCGCCAACAAGCGCGTGTATACCAGCAACCTGCTGGCCGACCTGGTGGTGGTCGGCACCGACGACAACAAGGTGGTAGCCCAGCACAAGATCAGCGCCGAGCAGCCGATGAACATCGCACTGCACCCGGACGGCAAGCGCCTGTTCGTGACCGACCAGGGCTCGGAGATGATCCGCAGCTACATGACCAAGAGCAGCGCGGGCTTCACCAGCAAGCACCCGGGCCAGCGCGTGCTGGTGCTCGACCGCACCACCGGCAAGGAACTGGCCAGCATCCCGACCGACGCCGGCCCGCTGGGCATCCTGCTGGACGCACCGCGCAAGCGCCTGTACGTGACTAACCGCGACGGCGGCACGGTGACCGCGTACAACAGTGACAGCTACCAGAAGGTGGCCACCTACCCGGTGCCGACCCACCCGAACAGCTTGGCGCTGGATGCCAAGAACAACGTGCTGTACGTGAGCATCAAGAACGGCGAGAAGGATGACAAGGACGCGAATGAGAGCGTGGCGCGCATCCAGTTGTAAGCGCAACACGCGACAGGTCAAAGGCAGAGGCAGGGCGATGCCCTGCCTCTGTTGTTTTGGACGAAATCGTGCCGATTACGACATTGCTAGGTAGTATCCCGTCAGGCGGCCAGGAGGCTGCGTCATCTGGACGAGACGGGGGCAGGAATGAGGTATTGGTGGGTCAATCAAAAGAAGACGTTCGACGCATCGTTCCAGGGCGGCTTTCTGTGGTCCCCAAAGAAAAAGAAGGGCGGGTACTCCAGTCCCTTCTATGACCATATGACGCAGGTCCAGCCCGGCGACATGGTCTTCGCATTTGCGAACAAGCGGATCAAAGCCCTTGCGGTGGTAACGGACCCGCACCACTCCCAGGACCGACCAGACGCGTTCGATGTGCCGGATAGTGAGTGGGGCAAGGACGGTTGGGCCGTCCCTGTGACGTACCGCCTGCTCGAGGCACCGCTGCTGGTGAGCGAGCATATGGATCGTCTCGATCCTCATCTCCCGGACAAGTATTCGCCCCTCAAGCGAAACGGCAAGGCGAACGAGGCGTACCTCTGCCCGGTGCCGCAGCGCATGGCAGATGAACTCCTAGCACTGATGAGGGTTGATGTTGATGAGGTGTCGCAGTGGCGGGAGGACGTGCCGATCAACCGCGCTATCGAAAAGATTGAGAATGATCGCGAGCTCTCGGTAACTCAAAAGAAGCAGTTGATTACCGCGCGCCTGGGACAAGGGAAGTTCCGCAACAACGTGAAGGCCATTGAGCTCAGGTGCCGCGTCACGGGAACCAGTGATGTCAACTTTCTTATCGCAAGCCACATCAAGCCGTGGGCGGATAGTGACAACGCCGAGCGTCTCGATGGCAACAATGGCCTAATGCTTGCGCCGCATGTCGATCGACTATTCGATCGGGGGTTTATCTCGTTCGATGACGAGGGTGGACTTATCGTGAGCCCCAAGTTGCCCGCAACGCTGTTGCAGGATTGGTCGCTCGAGCAGCGACGGGCGCAGCAGCCGTTCAATGCAGCGCAGCGGCGGTACCTCGACTACCACCGTAACCGGCGGTTCCAGAGGTAGAACGAGAGCTCGGCACCGCTGTTTCGCATCTCAGGGAGATAACGCATGGATGGCATCATCAATCGACTGGTGGACTTGAATGGTGGGCAATTGCTCTTCCCACTCATCTTGTGCGCTATCGCTGTTCTGCTGTTCAAGTGGATTGCAAGTAATGCGCAATCGAAAGGTACATCGCGAAAGGAGTTCCTTGAGCTATTTCAGCGTGCGGATGGCAAGGATGACCTTTGGCTCTCCGTTGCTGTGCGACATCACTTTGGCGCCTATCTGCCGGTGTCGCTGATTAAGGAACTCTCCCGGTTGGACCAGCCGGCGCGGGCAATCATGGAGATCGCTGACGCGTGGGAACTGATCGATCTGGATGACACCACCGGTGAGCTGACATGGCGCCATCGGCGGCATTCCACTCCACAACGAAGAAGGTATCTCGCTTGCGCATTCATGGCGGGCTACTGCATTACGGCCATGGTGGCCATGCTACTGGCGTACTTCTTGCTGGTCGGCGATTTCTCGCTGCGTGCATCTGCCCCGTACTGGCTATGGGTTGCGATTGCTGGCGTGTTGGCGGGGTGGTGCCTCCATCGCTACCTGCTGTTCAGTGCAGGCAGCGCAGCGATTGAGCGTTGGCTCGGAATGACGTGAGGCCGCCACTCGACTGCTGGGGTGGATCGAAGGGGCAGGCCTGTAAGCGCCCCCCAACCTCAATCCACCCCGCGGTGGTCATAGCTGATCACCCGCTCCACCTGCCAGGTGCCGTCCACGCGTCGCCACACCTGCACGAAGCGCGCCTGCCCCACCCACCGCTCCAGGCCGTCCTTGCCGCGTTCGTAGAAGCGATGGTCACCTATCTCCAATGCACGCTCGTCGTGCAGCGGGAACACCTGCAGCGAACGTTCCACCAGTTCGCGGCGCAGGCGCCAGCCGCCCTGGCGCGCGCTGTCGCACATGCGGGCCACGCTGCGCCGGAAGTCCTCGCGGCTGCTGGCCGATTTGCCGTCCTTGTCATGGAAGAACTCCATGTCCTCGGTGGTCATCGCCGCGGCCCGATCGGCATCGCAGGCCTCGAACGCCACCGCGAACAGCTGGGTATCGGCCTGGCGGATCTGCTCGCGCAGGGTATCGGACGGGGCAGGGCTGGCGGCAAGGCCGGCGGCGAGCAGGGGCAGGGCGAACAGCATGGCGCGTCTCCGTGGATGTCGGGCGCACAGTGGCACGCTGCGGGGGCGGTCAGCGCACGGGTGCGACGAAGCCGCGTCTGCCAGGTACGAACGCCCGGATTCCGGGTGCGGGTGCCGGGCGCCAGGCGTGTAGGGCATGTCATGGCGCGGGCGGATTCCCTCACGGTCGCCACAGGCGGCGCTGCCTAGGCTGGTGCCATCCTTTCACCAGGAGTTCCCATGCCTGCTTCCCCCATCCGGCTGCACATCGAAGACACCGGCGGCGAGGGCCGCCCGGTCATCCTCATCCATGGCTGGCCGCTCTCGGCCGAGGCATGGAAGGACCAAGTGCCGATCCTGCGGGATGCGGGCTACCGCGTGATCAGCTATGACCGCCGTGGCTTCGGTCGTTCCGAGAAGCCAACTGACGGCTATGACTACGACACGCTGGCGGCCGATCTGGCCGGCATCATCGAGCAACGCGATCTGAAGGAGGTCACGCTGGTCGGTTTCTCGATGGGTGGCGGCGAGGTGGCGCGCTACATCGCCAATCACGGCGAGTCGCGCCTGCACAGTGTGGTGTTCGCGGCTGCGGTGCCGCCGTACCTGCTGCGCACCGACGATAACCCGGAGGGCCCGCTGACCCAGGACAAGGCGGACGAGATGCGCACCGGCCTGGAACAGGACCGCGAAGCCTTCTTCGATGGTTTCACCCGCGATTTCTTCAGCGCCAACGGCAAGCTGATGGTCACCGAGGCCGAGCGCCAGGCGACGATTGCGCTGTGCCACCAGTCCGACCAGGCGGCGGCGCTGGGTTGCATGAAGGCGTTTGCCACTACCGACTTCCGTCGCGATCTGCAGAAGGTGAGCGTTCCCACCCTGGTGCTGCACGGCGACAGTGATGCCACCGTGCCACTGGAGGGCTCGGGCAAGCGCACCCAGCGCGCCATACGCGGCAGCGAGCTGGTGGTGCTGCATAACGCGCCGCATGGCTGCAACACCAGCCACACCGACGACTTCAATCTGGCGCTGCTGAACTTCCTCAAGCAGTAATCGGCCTCTACACTCGTCGCATGCGCCAGACCCGCACGCCACCGTGGAAGAAGCCCAACCCGAAGGGCCAGAAGTCGCAGCCGTTGTCGCCTGCACAGAAGGAGGCGGCGCGGCAGCGCGCGGAGGAGAACGGGCGACCCTATCCGAACCTGGTCGACAACATGTGGGCGGCCAAGCTGCCGCGCGGTTAGCGCGGCGTTGGGCGGCCCGCTGGTGCAGGGGCGAGCAGGGGCGTCCAACCGCGTTCGCGCCAAGGTGCGAACGTGCGTGGGTGGACCTGCACCGCACCCGCGGCCAGAGCGCCCCGCGCTGTCAGTGCGGCCTGCAGTGCGTCTGTCTGCATCGGCTGTGCGAACGCGACCTGCAGCAGGTCACCCTGCTGCCGTACCTGTACCGGCAGGACATCGCGCGACTGGATTGCCAGCGGTGGGCGGCCGATGGTGTAGTCCATCTCGACCGTGCGTGCGCCCTGTGCGATGACAGGCTGCCACGCCTGCAACAGCGCGGCGTGCCGGGATGCGGGCAGGCGCACCTGGGCGATGCTCGCCGGGTAGCCGACGGTGCTTTCAACCATGACCTGGAAGCGTGCGCCGTCCGGCATGACGACGGCCCATACCGCTGCCGTGGCGAAGATCGGTATGCAGCCGACGAAGTACCAGCGGCGGGGAACCGGTGCGGCAACGGGGTAGCTCCACTGCGGATGACGACGTTGCAGGCGCCGTAGTGCCTTGCGTTCGCGACGGCGCGGTGGTGTGGCCGTAGGCAGCAGGGATTGCGTGACTGGTGGCAGCTTGGCGCGCTGGGTCTGGATGACACGCGACACGGCGTAGGCCGCCCCTGCGATCATCAACAGGCCGGTGCCGTAATGCACCAGCAGGTACAGCGTCAGCATCCAGCGCACTCCATGCAACGGCTCTTCCTCGGTGGACATCGTACCGCCGAGCACACGTGTTGTCGCATCCGCCAGCCGACAGCCGTGATCGGCTTGGTTACGATGACAGACCGCCGACACGAGTGTAACGATGACATCCACTCCGTTCCCTCAGGGCCGCACGCGCGCCCCGGGACTGATGTTGCTTCTGCTGCAGGTGGTCGCCGTGCTGGGCCTTGGCCTGGCCGCAGGCTATTTCCATCACCGTGTGGATCTGTTGCTGGAGCCGGTGACGGCTGCCTGCGGTGGCCCGGACCCCGCGGCGCGACTGCGGATGGCCGAAGTGTTGATGGCGCGTGCCGGCGCGCTGGATGATTGGCAGCCACTGCGGTGGTTGCCGGTAGCGGGCATGGTGCTCGCACTGCTGGGTGCGATGGCCATCTGCGTGCATTGGTGGCACCGGGTACGGCGGCCCCTGCGCACCACCGCGTTGGGGCTGATGGCTCTGCATGCCAGCGCCATGGCGCTGGCGGCGTGGACCCTGCATCTGTACGAAGACGCGTGGAACAGCGTGGTCAGGCTGTCTCCGACGGCGTGTCTGGTCGATCTGACCCAGCAGGGACGCATGCCGCTGGAGCAGGCCCAGGAAGTGGTCTTCCATATTTTCACCCGCGCGCACGCGCCGCTGCAGCGCAATCCGGATGACCTGGCCCTGGTGCTGGTAGCGCTGCTGACGGCCGCGATGGTGGGCGGTGTTGCGCTGTGGCGGGCCGCGGCTGCTGAAGAGGGGCGCTGACGGCGCTCGCGCGCTGGGCTACAGTCGGCGTTCCTGCCGACACAAGGATGGTCCATGCGTACGTGGCTGTGTGCCCTGCCGTTGCTGCTGTTGTCGCTGGCGGTGCACGCCGCGGAGGTGGACCGGCGCATCGCGGTGACCATTGATGATCTGCCGTGGGCGCGCGTGGACACCATCCTGCCTGCGGATCTGCAGACGCGCCATGCGGCGTTGATGGCGCAGCTGCGCCAGGCCGATGTGCCGGTGGTGGGCTTCGTCAACGAGAACAAGCTGGAGGTTGATGGCCAGGTGCAGCCGGCGCGGGTGCAGATGCTGCGCGATTGGCTCGACGCGGGTTATGGGCTGGGCAACCACACCTATTCGCACATGGACCTCAATGCGCAGGGCGTAGCCGCCTTCCGGCAGGATTTCCTGCGTGGCGAACAGGTGCTGCGGCCACTGCTGGCCGAGCGCGGCCAGCGGCCACAGTGGATGCGCCATCCGTATCTGCGTGCGGGCCGGACGGCCGAGGACCGCGCGGCAATGGACGGATTCTTCCGCGACCACGGTTACCGCGTGGCGCCGGTGACGGTGGACAACGGCGAATGGGTCTGGGCCTTCGCCTACGCCAACGTGATGAATGAACAGCCGCCGTCCGCAGCCCGCGAGGCTACGCTGGCGCAGCTGCGCAAGGGCTATGTGCCGTACATGCTCAACAAGCTGGACTACTACGAGCGGCAGTCGCAGGCGCTGCTGGGCTATGCCTTGCCGCAGGTCTGGCTGATGCATGCCAATGAACTGAACGCGGCCACCTTCGCCGAACTGGTGGCGGCCACCCGGCGGCGCGGCTACCGCTTCATCACGCTGGAAGAAGCCATGCGTGACCCCGCCTATGCGCGCGGCGCGGAAGGCTACAACGGCCGCTACGGCCCCAGCTGGCTGCATCGCTGGGCGATGGCCGAGAACAAGCCGAAGGACTTCTATGCCGGCGAACCGGTGGTGCCGGCGTGGGTGATGACGCTGGCGAAGGTGGATTCGGAGTAGCGCTCAGCGCTTGACCGCCAGCACGCCGTCCAGCGCGAGCTCGGCCTTGAATCCGGCCTTTTCCAGGCGCTTGGCCACTTCGCGCGGCACATCGCGGCCGCTGGTGAGCTTGTTGGGCGCGCCGGTGTAGTGGAACAGGCGGCCGCCCTTGCGCAGGACGCGGGCGAGATGGTCGTAGAACACCTGCGAATACAGTTCGCCTGCGATGCCGAAGCGCGGCGGGTCATGCAGGATCGCATCGACGCTGTTGCTGGCGATCTGCTCGATCTGCTGCGAGACGTCGCCCTGGCTGAAGTGCAGGCGACCACCGGCAGCGGCCGAGTCGGGATCGGGCGACCACGGGTTGAGCGTGCGCAGCCACATCACGTCGGCGTTCTTCTCGAACGAGCGGATCTGGCCGACGCCGGCCTCCAGTGCGCAGGCGGCGAAGTAGCCGAGCCCACCGCAGGTATCAAGCACCGCCTTGCCCGCCGGTGCAACCAGCTCGACCTTGCGGCGCGCGTCCTCGAACGGCGACAGCTTCGAGGTGGGCAGCATCTTGATGCCGTCGATCTCGAAGGTCGGCGCACCCCACTCGGTAGGCACCAGTTTGATCAGTGAACCGCTGTAGCGTGAGATGGGAGCGAAGTCTTCGCCCTCCCAGTAGTACAGCGTGCGGTCCTTCAGCTTGCCCGGCCACGGGTAGTGCTGGCCGCGGAAGCTGAAGCCGTCAGCATCCAGCGTGACCGTGTCCTGGCTGCGCCCCAGGTCAAGCGAGCCCTGCCACTCGGGTGCACCCTTGTCATGGGCACGACGCAGGGCGTCGGCGCTGTCGCGGGTCAGCAGAGGGCCGGTGTAGTGGGGCACGGCAGGCATCGGGTGGTTCGGGGGAGGGCATGGTACCGCAGCTGCCATGAAGGATAGAAAGAGCGGTGTTGGATCCCAACGCAGCTGCCGGGGGCATTTTCACGAGTGCATACCCAGCCCGCCGCCGGCCCTTCAATCGTCCCTTCCCCCTGAGACGGTTCCATATCCATCGAGGCGCAGAAGGCCTGATGATAGAGCTTGGTGGCTTCCGACTGGTCACTGTATCGATAGATCAGGCGTCCAAATCCATCTGGCTTGAGATGCTGGTCAACCTGGATGTGTGCTCCGTCGAAGTCTGGCCAGGTTGTACGACGAACGATGATGATCTCGCCCTTGGAGTCCAACTCCGTTCTGTCGACACTCAAGGGTGTTTCTGCGAACGCAGGTACAGCCATGGCCGCCGCTAAACATAGCATCCGCGCGCGTCTGCTCATGTGTGAGTCTCCGTTTCATGGTTGCGGAGACAGTAGGCTCAACAATATCCGGCATCTTGATTGTGACCGAAGTTGTGCCTGGTCGAATTTGAAACTTTCCTCATCCGCTTGAATCCCTGCACTTCGATCAATCGCACTTCACCGCATACACCGGCCCGGCACCGATCAGCATCAGCGCCATGTAGTCACTGTCACTGGCCTTGCCCTTCAGCGTGGCGCCGCTGTTGAAGTGGAAGAGGCCGAAGCCGCCGGCCATGCGGATCACGGCGCTGTCGATCTGAGCCGCATCGTCGCGGAAGTAGCGGCTGATCTCGCTGGAGGTGGCCTTGTGCAGCCCGTTCGGGTCGCGCTGCCATTGGCCATCGCGGTTGAAGGAAACGAAGTACTGGCTGCCTTCGCGCTCGATGCGGAAATCGGCGGTCTTGCGCGGGCTGGTGGCGAAGCAGCCTTGCAGGGCATCAGAAGAGAACGGCAGCCGTGCATCGCCACCACAGGCGGTGAACAGCAGCAGGGCACCGGGCAGCAGCAGGCGAAGCGCGCGCATGGGATGTCCCGACGAGGCAGGTGCGGCTAGTGTAGGCAGCAGCCGGGCGTGGCCCGTACAGAAATTCGGCAAGAGGACGCGTGCAATGGCACAGGACAAGGCACCGTGGTGCGGTGTGGCCAGTGGATTGGGCCTGGTCGTGGGGTGGGCTGCAGGCACGCTTGCGGCACAGGCGGCGGTGGCCGCGGGAGGCAATGGCATCGCCGCGGGCCTGGGGGTGGGTGTGCTGGGCTCGGCACTGGTGGGATGCGGGCTGGCGGTGGCGTCGCGGGTGCGGGGCGAGCGTTGGCCCTGGATCGGTATCGTGGGCGCGGTGCTGAGTGCGCTGCCGTTGCTGATGTACCTGCTGCGGATGATGCTGAAGCTCTGAAGCCGGGGCGAGGGCTCGGCGCTGTCAGGACGGGCTGTGATGGATCTCGACCGTCACGTGCACCAGCTCCTCGTGGATCGCCAGCGCCTGGCGCACGGTATCGGCATCAAGGCGGGCGTCGCTGGTGACCACGCTGGCGCTGACCGCGTACTTGCCGCGGCCCACCTGCCAGACGTGCAGGTCGGCCAGGCGTGCCGGCCATGGGCCCTGCTCGATCACCTCGCGGACCTCGGCCACCACCGGCGCGTCCATCTGCGCGTCGAGCAGGATGCGGCCACTGTCACGCAGCAGGCCGACCGCCCACACCGTGACCAGCACGGCGCCGACCAGACCCATCACGGGGTCCAGCCAGGTGAGGCCCAGCAGCTTGCCGCCGAGCAGTGCGACGATGGCCAGCACCGAGGTGGCCGCGTCGGCCAGCACGTGCAGGTAGGCCGAGCGCAGATTGAGATCGTGGCCATGCGAAGGGGCATGAACGTGATCGTGGTGATGCCCGTGATGATGCGCGTGGTCGTGCCCATGCGCATGATGCGCGTGGCCGGGGCTGTCGTGCAGCCACCACGCACAGAGCAGATTCACGCCCAGGCCGACCACGGCGATGGCGATGGCTTCGTCGTAATGGATCGGCGCGGGAACCCACAGCCGCTGCACGGACTGCGCGGCCATCAGCGCGGCGACACCCAGCAGGGCAATGGCGCTGGTATAGCCCGCCAGGATCTCGATCTTCCAGGTGCCGAAGGCGAACCGCGGGTCGTGCGCGTAGCGCCGTGCACAGCGATAGGCGAACACCGAAAGGCCCAGCGCCAGTGCGTGCGAGCTCATGTGCCAGCCGTCGGCCAGCACGGCCATGGAGTTGAACCACCAGCCGCCGACGATCTCCACCAGCATCATGCCGACGGTCAGCCACAGGGCGCGGCGTGTGTTGCGTTCGGCAAGGGGATTGCCATCGTCGAAGCGATGGTCGTGGCGACGGGCAGCGGCGAGCGTGTCCAGATGCATGGAGTGACCGGCGGGTGGAGTTGATACCCCCATAGGGTATACGATCCACCCATGGCACACGTACACAGAAATCGAAAACAGCTGCTGACCCGGGTGCGCCGCATTGGCGGCCAGGTGGCGGCATTGGAGCAGGCGCTGGACAGGCCCGAGGGTGAAGCGGGCGACTGTGCGGACGTGCTGGTGCAGGTCGCGGCGGTGCGTGGTGCAGCCCACAGCCTGTTGATGGAGTTGCTGCACGAGCACCTGCAGGAGCATGTGGTCGGGGCTGAAGACCCGCAGCAGCGGGCGGCGGAGGCCGAGGTGCTGGTCGAACTGTTGCGGCGTTACGGGAAGTAACGCCGGGCGGGCCGTCGGCGATGCTCAGCAGTGGCGGTGCCGGCGCCGCGCGTTCCAGATGTGGGTGGCGGCCAGCAGCAGGCTGCCGGTGACGGTCAGCGGCGTTTCCCAGGCATGCGAAGGCAGCTCGAGCGCGCCGGCCAGCAGCAGGCCCAGGCCGAGACCGGCCGCGATCCAGGCCATGACGGGCAGGCGATGGCGGCGGTCGGCCCGCAACAGGGCGTAGCCGGTGAGCGGCAGGGCGATCGCCACGAACAGCAGATGCACCCATTCGGCCTGGGCCCAGGCGCCGAACAGTGGCAACGCGGCGGCAAGCAGGGGCAGCGCCAGGCAGTGCAGCAGGCACAGGCTCGACAGGGCGAGGGCTCCGGCATCGAGCAGTGCGGGGGAAGGGGACTTCATGGGGGAGGTTCCTTGCGTAGCAATTGTTATACCGTAACATTTCTTTCCCGCAGCCAGACCGCTCCGACATGAACACTGTTTCTCGCGCCGACCGCCGCTTGCCCGTCACCGTGCTGTCCGGCTTTCTGGGGGCCGGCAAGACCACCCTGCTCAACCAGATCCTGCGCAACCGCGAGGGCCTGCGCGTGGCGGTCATCGTCAACGACATGAGCGAGGTCAACATCGATGCGCAGCTGGTGCGCGACGGTGGCGCCGAACTGCGCCGTACCGAAGAGACGCTGGTGGAATTCAGCAACGGCTGCATCTGCTGCACGCTGCGCGAGGACCTGCTGCAGGAAGTGCGGCGGCTGGCTGACAGCGGCCGCTACGACTACCTGCTGATCGAATCCACCGGTATCGGCGAACCGATGCCGGTGGCCGCGACCTTCGCGGTGCGCGATGAGCAGGGCTTCAGCCTGAGCGACATCGCCCGGCTGGACACGATGGTCACCGTGGTCGACGGCAGTGCCTTCCTGGCCGACTTCGGATCGACCCTGCGCCTGGCCGAGCGTGGCCAGCAGGCGGGACCGGACGACGACCGCGGGGTAGTCGACCTGCTCTGCGAGCAGGTCGAGTTCGCTGACGTGATCGTGGTCAGCAAGATCGACCAGGCGGAGGAGGAAGTGCTGCAGGACACGCTGGCCGTGCTGCGCGGCCTCAACCGCGATGCGAAGCTGCTGCTGTCCAGCTTCGGTGATGTACCGCTGACGTAACTGCTCGATACCGGCCGCTTCGACTTCGAGCGGGCGCAGCGCGCACCGGGCTGGGTGAAGGAGCTGCGTGGCGAGCACACGCCGGAAAGCGAAGAGTACGGCATTGCCAGTTTCGTCTACCGTTCACGGCGGCCGTTCCATCCGGCCCGTTTCGCGCGCGCGTTGCGCAGTGGCATGCCCGGCGTGATCCGCAGCAAGGGCTGGTTCTGGCTGGCCAACCGCATGGACTGGGTGGGCGAGTTGAACGCGGTTGGCGCGGCAACGCGCACGCAGGCCGCAGGGTTCTGGTACGCCGCGCGTGATCGCGTACGTGCAGGCCTGGAAGACACCACGCCGCTGCTGCCGCCGACGCCCCTGCCGTACAGCGATGTGGGCTGGGCGCGCCAGCAGGCCAACTGCTGGAGCGCTCCGCTGCCGGGCGTGGAGGACTTCCCGGATCGCGCCGCGCATGCCGCGATGGCGCGGCTGTGGCATCCGCTATGGGGGGACCGTCGGCAGGAACTGGTGGTGATCGGCGTGCACATGGATGAACGCGCGGTGCGCGCGGAACTGGACGCGTGCCTGCTGGATGACCAGGAGCTCCGCGCCGGCCCGCTGTTGTGGCAGCAGTTGCCTCAGTCGTTCCCGGCATGGAAGCGCTGACGGGAGGGGTTCAAGGGCGTGGGTCGTGCCATTGCCAACCGTCTGCTGTTACCTGCAGTACCTGCGTGGGCCGCAATGCCTGCAGCAGGTGACGGTCGTGGCTGACCATCATCAACGCACCCGGCCATGCATCCAGCAGCTGTTCCAGCGCCTGCAGTGCCCCCAGGTCCAGGGCATTGCCGGGCTCGTCGAGCAGCAGCAGCTGGGGTGCCGGGTCGGCATACAGCACGCTGGCCAGTGCGCCCTTCACCCGTTCGCCGTCGCTGAGGCTGCTGGTGGGACGCTGGATGCGCTGCGCATCCAGCCCCAGCAACGCCAGGCGCGTGCGCAGCTCGCCAGGATCGGCGGCGGGGTTGGCGGCCTGCACGCTGTCCAGAATGCTGCGTGTACCGCACAACCCCAGCAGCTGCTGGTCCAGCAGGGCCAGCGGCGCGAGGCGCTGCACGGCGCCACTGCGCGCGGGCAGGTGATCGGCCAGCACACGCAGCAGGGTCGATTTGCCACTGCCGTTGTCGCCGATCACGGCGATGCGTTGCCGGCGGCGGATCTCCAGCTGCAACGGCAGGCTGCAACCGTACGGCAGTACGAGATCAGTTGCCTGCAGCAGGCGCGTACTGCCACGTTCGCCCTCGCCTGCAAACAGGGCCAGCTCGGGTGTGGCCTGCACGGCCGATGAAGCGGCGCGCAACTGCGCGGCACTGGCCTGCAGGCGCTCGTTCTGGATCTGCTGCGCACGCCCGTGGCTGGCTTCTGCGCGCTGCTTCTGCCGGCCGAGCAGGATCGGTGCCTGGTTGGCCTGCTTCGCCTCGCGCGTGCCGCGTGCCTGCCGCTGCTGTTGGCGTTCGTGCTGCTCGCGCGCGCTGCGCTGCTGCCGCCGGTGCTGCGCACGTGCGTGGTCAAGCTGTGCGTCCGCTGCGTCCCGCTCGGCGGCGCGTGCCTCGGCATAGTGCTGCCAGGGTCCGCCGTAGCGACGCAGGCCGTGCGCGTCCAGCTCGACGATCTGCTGCATGTGCGACAGCAGCTCGCGGTCGTGGCTGATCACCAGCAGACCGCCGGTCCACTGCTGCAGCTGCGCGTAGAGCTGCTGCCGATGGCGGGCGTCGAGGTGATTGCTGGGCTCGTCCAGAATCAGCCAGTCGGCGCCACTGGCCCAGGCGCCGGACAGCGCCACCTGCATCGCCTGGCCACCGCTGAGGCGGGCCGCCGGCTGCGCAGGATCGAGATCGTCCGGTAGCTGTTGCGCCTGCCAGTGCTGTGCCAGCCGCTCGCGCAGATCCCAATGCTCGCCAATGCAGGCGAAGTCGGCCTCGTCGATGCTGCCAGCCTCGATCCGCGCCAGTGCGGCCAGCTGCGGGCCGACGCCGGCCAGTTCGCCGACGCTGCCACGGGGTGGGTGGCCGGGCGTGGGCAGCAGGAACACGTTGCCGCTGCGGTGCACGTCGCCGCTGTCCGGCGTGATCTGCCCCGCCAGCAGGCGCGCCAGCACGCTCTTGCCGGCACCGTTGGCGCCGACCAGGCCGGTGGCGACCGGTTCAAAGGAAAACGACAGGTCTGAAAACAGCGACCGGCCATCGGCCAGTCGATACGACACGCGATCGAGCGTGAGGAAATGTGCGGTCATGCGACCTCCATGGATGCCGTGTTCTCCCCTGCGCGCAGGGGCGGGAAGCGTCGGGCCGTCTAGTTCGAAGACGGCGGCATCAATGGCGCATCGGTCGCGAGCCTCAAGGAGGAATGAGCGGCCAGTATAGCGCCGGCGGCTGAACGGTCGCGCCGCGGCGTGGCTACGGCACGGTGTCCAGGCGCGCGCCGACGAAGTCGATGAACACGCGCAGCTTCGGCAGTACGTGGCGCCCCGAGGGCCACAACAGGTGGAAGGTGCCGCAGGAGTGCACGTACTCGTCCAGTACCGTCACCAGGCGCCCGTCGGCCAGCGTATCGCGCACTGAATGCACGGGTACGAAGGCCAGGCCGACATCGCGCAGGGCCAGGGCCACGCGGGCTTCGATGGTGTTGGCGACCATGTGCACGGGCAGTTCCTGCACGGGTTCGCCTTCGGGCCAGTGGATCGGCCATGGCTCCAGCTTGCCGCTGCTGGGGAAGCGGTAGTGCAGCAGCGTGTGCTGCAGCAGGTCGGCCGGGGTGCGGGGCGTGCCACGCCGCTGCAGATAGGCAGGCGAGGCAACGACACGCCGGGGAAACACCCCCATCCGACGCGCGTTCATGCGCGAATCGCTGGGCTCACCCACGCGCAGCACTGCGTCGAAGCCTTCTTCGATCACGTCCACCAGGCGGTCACTGAAGTCCAGGTCGAGGCGGATGTCCGGATACGCCGCCATGAATTCGGCCATCAGCGGCAGGGTGAGGTCGCCGACCAGCGGCAGGCTGATGCGCAGGGTGCCACTGGGCGTGGCATGCGGTTGCGCCAGTTCGGTACGCGCGGCATCGCGCTCGTCGAGGATGCGCCGGCAACGGGCCAGGAACAGCTGGCCCTCTGCGGTGAGGGTGATGCTGCGCGTACTGCGGTGGAACAGGCGTACGCCCAGGGCCTGTTCCAGCCGCGCCACGCATTTGCCCGCCGCGGAGGCGGAAATGCCCTGCAGGCGGCCGGTTTCGACGAAGCTGCGGGTGTCGGCTGCATGCACGAAGGTCTGCAGGTTGGCGAGATTGTCGAGAACGGACATGGGCGTGGCAGGCAGGGGAGCGGCGGGGGGAATGCAACACCGTGATGCAGCGCGTTGACGCGCGATGATGGCCTTCCGGTTCCGGGCATCATGCCCATTGCGGACTCCCCGGTCCATGATGCGCGGAGCGGCAACCGGCTTTTTGCCAGCGTCCAGGCTGCCTAAGGTGGCGGCCTCTCCTCCCACGGACTGCCGCCATGAATGCCGCTCTTTCCCCAGTGACTGAACCCGCCCTGCCGTCGGTGCAGCGCCTGCTGCAGCAGGTGCACCCTCATCGGCTGGTCGGTGCGGTCGTGCAGGTGCGTGTGCACGGGGTGCTGCGCCACGCCAGCGCCACCGGCCTGGCCGACCGTGAACGCGGCGAACCGATGCGCCGTGACCATCTGTTCCGCCTGGCATCGGTGAGCAAGCCTCTGCTGACGGTGGTGATCCTGCGCCTGGTCGCCGAGGGCGTGCTTGATCTGGATGCGCCGGTGCAGCGCTGGCTGCCCGATTTCCGGCCGGCGCTCGCCGACGGCAGCACGCCGGCCATCAGCCTGCGCCAGCTGCTCAGTCACAGCAGCGGCCTGGGCTACCGCTTCCTGGAAGCCGATGCGCACGGCCCCTACGCGCGCGCCGGCGTCAGTGATGGCATGGATGCCAATCCGCTGTCGCTGGCCGACAACGTGCGGCGTATCGCACAGGTGCCCCTGCTGTTCCCCCCGGGCAGCCAGTGGATGTACTCGCTGGGCGTGGACGTGGCCGGGGCGGTGGCCGAAGCCGCGGCTGGCGAGACCCTGCAGGCGTTGTTCGAGCGCCTGCTGGCGACGCCGCTCGGCCTGCGCGACACCGCCTTCGCAACCGGCGACGCGAGCCGCCTGGCCACGCCCTATGTCAGCGACGACCCGCTGCCGCACCGCCTGCGCGAGGGCGAGGTCGTGCCGGTGTTCCCGGAAACGGTCGGTATCGAGTACAGCCTGGCCCGGGCCACCGATGCCAGCCGCTATCCATCGGCCGGCGCGGGCCTGGTCGGCACGGCCGACGATCTGATGACGGTGCTCGAGGCGCTGCGCGACGGGCAGGCGCCTGCGCTGCTGCCGGCCCCGCTGCTGGCGCAGATGGGCACGCTTCAGGTGGGTGAGGCGGGGCCGCCGGAGCCGGCAGGCTGGGGCTTCGGCCTGGGATTTGCCGTGCTGCGCGATGCGGTTGCCGGCGCAACGCCGCAGGCGCCAGGCAGCTGGCGCTGGGGCGGTGCCTACGGCCACAGCTGGTTCGTCGACCCGGCACGGGGCCTGAGCGTGGTGGCGCTGACCAATACGCTGTACGAGGGCATGGACGGTGCATTCGTGGATGAACTGCGCGATGCGATCTACGCCGATCTGGAGGCTGCACGATGAGTGGCCACGCGATCGATGCGGCCGCACCCGCGGGTGCGGCCTCGCGCCTGCCCTGGGCCGGCCTGCTGGCGCTGGCCGGCGGTGCCTTCATCACCCTGCTGACGGAAACACTGCCGGCCGGGGTGCTGCGTCCGATGGGCGCCAGCCTGGGTGTGAGCGATGCGGCGGTGGGTCAGCTGGTCAGCGTGTACGCGCTGGGTTCGGTACTGGCGGCGCTGCCGATGACCGCGCTGACCCAGCGTTTGCCGCGTCGTCCCCTGTTGCTGGCCGCGATCGCCGGCTTCGTGCTGGTCAATACGCTGACCGCGTTGAGCAGCAGCTACGCGCTGATTCTGGCGGCGCGCTTCCTGGCCGGCGTCAGTGGCGGCCTGCTGTGGTCGCTGGTGGCAGGTTACGCCGCGCGCATGGTGGTGCCTGAGCTGCAGGGACGCGCCATCGCGGTGGCGATGATCGGATCGCCGTTGGCCCTGTCACTGGGCGTGCCAGCCGGTACCCTGCTGGGCCAGCAGATCGGGTGGCGCTGGGCGTTCGCCCTGATGAGCGTGCTGGCGGTGCTGCTGCTGG
This sequence comes from Stenotrophomonas sp. STEN008, assembly GCF_056760435.1. Lineage (NCBI taxonomy): Bacteria > Pseudomonadati > Pseudomonadota > Gammaproteobacteria > Lysobacterales > Lysobacteraceae > Stenotrophomonas > Stenotrophomonas sp. STEN008. The sequence goes on from NZ_JBRRET010000015.1 coordinate 39,198, forward strand.
TCTATGCGCGCTGGGCCCTGCCGGCCCTGCCCGCAGCCGGCTCCGGACGGCGTGTGTCGCTGGCTGCGGTATGGCGCATGCCGGGCGTGCGCAGCACCTTGCTGGTGATGGCGCTGTACGTACTCGCGCACAACGTGCTGTACACCTACATCGAGCCTCTGGCCTTGCAGGCCGGTGCGGGGGCCTGGCTGGACCGCCTGCTGCTGGCGTTCGGCATGGCGGCCCTTGTCGGTATCGCGATCGCTGGCTGGGGTGTGGACCGCCACCTGCATGCGCTGGTCTGGAGCACGGTGCTGGGCTTCATCGCCGCCGTCATGGCGCTGCTGTTGTGGCCGGTGAGCGCGACCGCACTGCTGCTGGCGACGATCGTGTGGGGTGTGGCGTTCGGCGCGGTGCCGACCCTGTTCCAGACGGCATTGGCGCGGCGCGCCGGCGCGGCGGCCGACCTTGCGCAGTCGATGCTGGTGACCGGCTGGAACCTGGCCATTGCGGCTGGCGGCGTGGCCGGTGGCCTGGTGCTGCAGTCCGGTGACGCGCGCCATCTGGGCTGGCTGCCGCTGCTGTTGCTGGCGGCAAGTGCGGCGTGGCTGATCGCACGCCCGAAGGCCTGGGCGTAACGCTTACGGCAGTGGCTCCTGTTCGATCGGTACGCTGCGCGGGTTCTGCATCTGTTCGCGCGCTGCGCCGTAGCGCTGCTGCCGCTTGTGGTGGAACGCCACGAATTCGTCACGTGGCAGCGGCCGGGAGAACAGCCAGCCCTGCCCGAACTGCACCTTCTGACCGTGCAGATAGGCCAGCTGCGCTTCTGTCTCCACGCCTTCGGCCACGACCCACAGGCCCAGCTCGCGCGCCATGCCGATGATGTGCGGGGTGACCGGGCTGGTGGCACTGTCGGTGCCGATCGCATCGACGAAGGACTTGTCGATCTTCAGCGCATCCAGTGGCAGCTGTGCCAGGTACTGCAGGCTGGAATAGCCCACGCCGAAATCGTCGATGGCGACGCTGTGCCCGGCGCGGCGTGCCGCGGCCAGCATCGTGCGGGCGCGGTCCAGGTCGAGGAAGCCGCGCTCGGTGGCCTCCATCCAGATCTGCTGCGGCAGGATGCCGCTGCCGGTCATGTGCTTGGCGATCATCTTCAACGCGCGGCCGCTGCTGATGTCTTCAGCTGCCAGGTTGATCGCCACGTGCGCGCTGCGATCGCCGACCAGCAGTTCGCGCAGGTCGCGCACCACGTTCTCGATCACCAGATCGGTGACATCGCCGATCATGCCGGCCTCTTCGGCCAGCGGAATGAACAGGTCCGGACGCACCTGGGTGCCGTCCGGACGCTGCCAGCGCACCAGCGCTTCGGCGCCCACGCAGATGCCGGTGTCCAGTTCGATGATCGGCTGGTAATGCAGGTACAGCTCGCGACGGCGGATGGCGGTGGCCAGTTCACCCCGCAGCGACAGCCGGCGGCGCGACAACCAGATCACCAGGCCGGCACCGGCGGCGGCCAGCAGCACGCCCAGCGGCACGAACAGCCACGCCTGCTGGCGGAAGCTGGCGGTGAGCGCGGTCCGCGGGGTGGTGGCGATGGCCAGCCATTCTTCATTGCGAGCGGTGGCGTACAGCGTGTTCTGGTCCAGACCAATGCCGGGATCGCGCAGCAGGCTCTGCAGCAGCGCCGGATCCATGTCGTTCTGCCGGGCCAGCAGGCGGCCGTCGGGGCTGGCCAGGGCCAGCCGCACGTTCGGATCAACGATGACATCGACGAAGCGGCGGGGATCGACCAGTACGTCGTAGGAGCCATACAGGATCGACAGCACCTTGCGGCGGCCGCTGGTCTCGGGACGCACATCGACCGCGATGCCGGCGCCGTCGCTGGTGACGTGGTCCGGCCTGGGCTGGTTCACGTCGGACAGGAACGGCCCCCATGAGGTGCACCGCAGTTTGCCGCCTTCGAAATAGCCCAGCTGATCGGCCGAAGGGGTGGTCATCACCAGCGTCTGCATGCGCCGGATGTGCTCCGGGCTGCAGGCGGGGAGTGCGGTGGCCTCGGCTGATTTCAGTGCGGCCAGCGCTTCCTGGTAGGACAGGTCCGCGCGCCGCAGGGTGCGCTCGGCGATGTCGTGCAGGCGCTGCTGCTCCACGCTCACGGCGCGGTCCCACGTGGCGTAGGCCATGACGGCGATGGGAATGGCCGCCGCCAGCAGCGCCAGCGCGGTTCCCCCGATGATGATCCGCAGTCGGCTCACGTCCGGGGCTCCAGCAAGGCAGGCAGGGCAGGGCGCATGGTCGGGCCGATCCTTGGGCAGATGCGGCTATCTGAGCATGCCGCCGCGCCGGGCGGAATGGGACGAATCAGGTATTCGGTCACATTGTGGTGAAAGCGGCCAACTTTGCCGGATTCAGCCCGTCCCCAGCTGGCGCAACCGGCCCGGGAGGACTACCGTCGGACGCTTCGCCCGCCGATTCCGCGCCATGACCGACCCTGCCCAGCCCCCCGAGCATCTGCGCCGCAGCCTGTCCAACCGCCACCTTCAGCTGATTGCCATCGGCGGTGCCATCGGCACCGGTCTGTTCATGGGATCGGGCAAGACCATCAGCCTGGCCGGCCCGTCCATCGTGTTCGTCTACCTGATCATCGGCGCGATGCTGTTCTTCGTCATGCGCGCGATGGGCGAACTGCTGCTGTCCAGCCTGCAGTACAAATCCTTCATCGATTTTTCCACCGATCTGCTCGGGCCCTGGGCCGGCTTCTTCTGTGGATGGACCTACTGGTTCTGCTGGATCGTCACCGCCATCGCCGATGTCATCGCCATCGCTGCGTACGCACAGTTCTGGTTCCCCGGCCTGGATGCGTGGATTCCGGCACTGATGTGCGTGCTGTTGCTGCTGGGGCTGAATCTGGTGACAGTGAAGCTGTTCGGTGAGATGGAGTTCTGGTTCGCGCTGATCAAGATCGTGGCGATCTGCGCGCTGATCATCACCGGCGCCGGCCTGGTGGCGTGGGGCTTCACCTCGCCCAGCGGGCACACCGCCTCGCTGGCCAACCTGTGGAACGACGGTGGCATGTTCCCGATGGGACTGGTCGGCTTCTTTGCCGGTTTCCAGATCGCGGTGTTCGCCTTCGTCGGCATCGAGCTGGTGGGAACCACCGCCGCTGAAACCGCCGACCCGGAGCGCAACCTGCCCAAGGCGATCAACTCGATCCCGGTGCGCATCATCATCTTCTACGTGCTTGCGCTGGTGGCGATCATGGCAGTGACGCCGTGGCGGCAGGTGGTGCCGGACAAGAGCCCGTTCGTGCAGCTGTTCGTATTGGCCGGGATCCCTGCCGCCGCCAGCCTGATCAATTTCGTGGTGCTGACCTCGGCAACGTCCTCGGCCAACAGCGGCATCTTCTCCACCAGCCGCATGCTGTATGGCCTGGCGGAAGAAGGCCACGCGCCGCGCGGCCTGTCGAAACTGTCGCGCGCGGCGGTGCCGGCCCGCGGGCTGCTGTTCTCCTGCCTGTGCCTGCTGGGCGGCACGCTGCTGATCTACCTGATCCCGAATCTGGTGACCGCCTTCACCCTGGTGACGACGCTGGCGACGGTGCTCTTCATCTTCGTCTGGTCGCTGATCCTGGTGGCTTACATGGTCTACCGCCGCCGTTACCCGCAGCGCCACGAGGCCTCGATCTTCAAGATGCCCGGTGGCGTGGCGATGTGCTGGGCGTGCCTGGTGTTCTTCGCGGGCGTGCTGGTCCTGTTGAGCCTGCAGGCCGATACCCGCCAGGCCCTGATCGCCAGCCCGGCGTGGTTCGTGCTGCTGGGCGTGGGCTACGCGCTGCGCAGCCGGATGGCCCGCTAGGGGCGCGGCCGCCACCGCATTCACCCATCGTTAGCGGGGGCGGCCGGATGATCCGGCCGCCATGACCCGCCGCCCCGTCCTCGCTGCGCTGATGCTGCTGTCCCTCCTGTGGGCCGGGACGGCGGCTGCGCGCACGGTGTACCGCTGCGTGCAGGGCAACACCGTCAGCCTGGCCACCGCGCCGGAACCCGGTTCGCGCTGCACCGCGCGAGATATCGACGACAACGCCATCCAGACCCCGAACCTGTGGGGCAACATGGGGGTGTTCAGCGGCGTGCTGTACGAACGTGAGCAGGACGGCCGGCTGGTCTATTCCACCCGCAATCTGCCGGGCTCGCGGGTGTTCCTGAAATTCACCGTGGCCACGCCGCCGGGCGAGCCTGCGCATGAGGGCCTGGGCCGGGTCGGCAAGCCGCAGCTGGCACCGCACGCGCGGCAGTTCAGGGCGGCAGCGAAGGCGACCGGTGTTGATGATGCCTGGCTGCGTGCCATCGCCCACGCAGAAAGCAACTTCGACGCGCTGGCGGTGTCCAGCAAGGGCGCCCAGGGCGTGATGCAGCTGATGCCCGAGACCGCACTGGAGTACGGGGTGAGCGACCCGTTCTCGCCACAGCAGTCAATCGACGGTGGCGCGCGCTACATGCGCGCGCTGCTGCGCCGCTACAACGGCGACCGCACGCTTGCCGCGGCCGCGTACAACGCCGGCATCGGCGCGGTGACCCGCTACAAGGGCGTACCGCCCTACGCGGAAACGCTGGCCTACGTGGACAAGGTGATGGCGTTGTACACGCGCTATCGCGAGGCGATGGGCATCCGCATCGAGGTGCCGGCAAAGTAGCCACTCGTCGGACGGTGATTGTGGGCGCCCCTCGGCCGCGGCAGGATGGCGCTGCACGGGTGGGCGGGGGAGCGCCGGCCCGGGCGTCGAGGGACGATCCGGCCTGCAGCATCGAATCCACAGGGGGATGTGCATGAAGCCTATCAGGAGCGTGGTCGCGGCATTGTTGTTCGCGATCGCATGCAATGGCTGTGCCAGCAAGAACGTGTTGTATCGCGATGCCGAACGACGACAGGACGCAACCGCGCTGTTCCTGGACCGTGAGGGAAGTCTCTACCCTGCAGCCAGCGTAGCGGTGCCGGTGCAGCAGATGCTGGAAGGGGCACGCCCGTCGTCGGCGGAGTTCGCGACGCTCCGGCATCTCTACCAGCAGTCGGCAGTGCCAGGTGCCGCCTCGGCAGAGGCGTGGCGCAGCCTGCTTGCCGATACCGGGGTGACGCCCGACGCCGCCTTCACCGACACCTGGCAGCAGATCCAGCAGGTGCTGCGTGCGCGCGCCTCGCAGCAGCTGGATCGTGCGGCGGAGGACGGCCGTGTGGTGGTGCTGCTGGTGCACGGCTACAACAACGACTACCGCGAGGCGGCCGCCTGGTACGAACGAGTGGAGCGTGATTTCCGAGAGCGCGGGGCGGCCAGCGGGCAGACGTTGTCATTCGTGCGCGTGTACTGGGATGGCATGCATGGCAACGCGTTCCTGATCTGGGGCGCCGCCCAGCTCAACGGGCCCTACGTGGGACTGGAGCTGCGCAGGGTGCTGGCGGGTGTGGACAACACGGACATGCCGTTGCGGGTGTTCACCCACAGCTCGGGTGCGTACGTGATGAACAACGCATTGGGCAACGGCTCTTCGCCGCTGCGCGGCATGCAGGACGCCTACTACCGTCGCGCTGCCGGTCTGGATGGCTATGGATTCCCGCCGCTGCGCAACCTGCGCATGGCGATGCTGGTGCCGGCGCAGCCGCCGACGGCGATGGCCAACTACCATCATCCGCGCCTGGAGCAGACCTTCGGCACGATCCCCGACCGGTTGATCCTGGGCCTGAGCCGGCACGATTTCGCCACCGGCAAGGGCCGCCGGCTGGGGCCGTGCAGGATGGCGGGCAACACCTGCATGGCCACCCACATCCGCTATTCCTGCGCAGCGGTACGGCGCGACCTGCGCAGCAGCGAATCGCACGGGCGAAAGCAGGTGTGGGCCGTCGCGTTTCCGCAGCCCGCGCTGAAATCGCATCCACATCCGGTAGCGTCCTACATGCAGGATGGCGACTGGAAGCTGTTCGCCGACGCGCTGCTGCTCGACACCGCGCTGGAGCCGGCCAACCAGGCTGCGCTGTGCGAGCGGAGGGTAGGGCCGCTGAAGCACAGCGATGCCTGGCCTGACGAAATCAAAGTGCGCGCTGCAACAGCACCCGAGCGTGCGGCTGAGGCCGATGCGGGTTGGCATTGGTGGCACTACTGGCTAAGTTCGTCGCTCCCCGTTGAATGATGGAACACGATGGCGCGGCGATACTGGATGGCGGCGGTTGCGGTGGCAACCGCCGGTGCATTGGCAGCGACCTTCTGGCTGCCGGACGAACCCCACCCCGACACACCTGCGGGACCAGCGCCGACGCCGCTGGCATGGACCGCGCAGATCGAACTGCTGGCCGGTGATGGCCATCCGGGCGATCGGGATGGGGCCTCCGCGCAGGCGCGCTTCGCCGATCCCTACGCGCTGCTGCGGCTGGCCGATGGCAGCGTCTACTTCACCGATGGCGGCGACAACAACCGTATCCGCCGCCGCCTGCCCGATGGCCGCGTCGAGACCGTGGCCGGGCAGGGCGAAGGTCGCGTCGATGGCCCGGCACTGCAGGCACGCTTCCACACGCCGTCCGGCATCGCCGCCGATGCACAGGGCAATCTGTACGTGGCCGACACCGGCAACCATGCGATCCGCCGCATTGGCGTCGATGGCCAGGTGACCACGGTGGCCGGCGGCGAGCAGGGATACGCCGACGGTCCCGGCGCGCAGGCACGTTTCGATGCACCGATGGGTATTGCGGTGGATGCGCAGGGGCAGATCTACGTGGCCGATACCTGGAACGACCGGATCCGGGTGATCGGCACCGACGGCAGTGTGCGCACCCTCGCCGGGGGCGATCGGCCCGGTTTCATCGACGCGGCAGGAGGCGAGGCGCGGTTCGATACACCGGTGGCGCTGGCCTTCGACGCGCACGGGGCCCTGCTGGTGGCGGATCTGTTCAACAACGCGGTGCGTCGTGTCGGTGCCGATGGCACGGTCAGCACGTGGGTCGGCAGTGGCGGGGTCATCAACGGGCCGCTGTCGCTGGCCGCGACCCATGATGGCGTGCTGTACGTGGGCGACCTTGAGGGACGCGTGGTGCAGGTCACCGCACAGGGCCACCAGATCGCACTGGTGGGCAATGACCGGCTGCCGCGGCTGGCGCGCCCCAGCGGCCTGGCGCTGGATGTGGATGGCAGCCTGCTGGTGGCCGACGCGGCCGGATACCGGCTGCATCGGCTGCGGCCGCTGCCGGTGGGCGAGCTTCCGGCCCCTGCGCTGGTTGGACCCGCCGCTGATGCAGCGCTGCCGGACACGGCCGGGCGCTGGCCGCTGGCACCGCAGGAGGGCTGGCACGAAGTGGTCGGCACGCTGGGTGAGGTGCGGGGCAATTTCAGGGGTGAGAGCCGGCACCATCTGCACGGCGGCTTCGATGTGCGCGGTGATGTCGGCCAGACCGTGCTGGCCATTGCCGAGGGCAAGATCAGCAGCCCGGTGGCCAGCTGGAGCCTGGGCGGGCAGGGCGAAGGGCTGGCGGTGGACCGGCTGAAGTACATCCACATGCGGGTGGGCCGCACGCCGCGCGGGGAACCGTTCGACACGCGCTGGCAGGCGCTGTATGACGATCAGGGCGCGCTGGAACGCATCCGCGTGCGCCGGGGCACGCGCATCCATGTGGGCGATCGCCTGGGCAGCATCAACAGCCAGGCGCACGTGCATCTGGCGGTGGGTACCAGCGGCTTTGAAACCAACGCGGTCGCGCTGGGGTTCCGCAACTTCGCCGATCATTTCGCGCCGCGCATCACCGAGGTGGCGCTGCTGGACGCCAACGACCAGCCGATGACGGCGGGGAGCGACGGCAGCGTGATGGTCGCGCGGCAGGGACGGGGCGTGCAGATCGTGGTCGAGGCCTGGGACCAGGTCGACAACAACCTGGCCCGGCGCAGGCTGGGCGCGTACCAGGTGGGCTACCAGATCCTGGATGCGGCCGGTCGGCCGCTGCAGGGCTACGAGCAGCCGCGCTGGAACATCGTGTTCAACCGCATGCCGCCGCAGAATGCCGCCGTAAAGGTTGCCTACGCACCGGACAGCGGCATCACGGTGCACGGCAGCGCCGTCACCCGTTTCCGCTACCTGGTCACCAACACCGTGCGCGATGGCCTGATGGAGACCGGTCGCTGGCAGCCGGCAGCCCTGCCGCCGGGGGACTACATCGTGCGTGCCAGCGTGCGCGACTACAGCGGCAACGAGGGCATCGGCAAGCGCGAGGTCAGAGTACGGCTGCTGCCATAGCGGGCGGGGCGCCGCAGCGCTCACGCTCGGCGTCCATGTCCTCCAGCGGGCGCACTTCGATGCTGCCGAACCGTGCCCACGGGAACTCGCGCGCGATGCGCATCGCCTCGTCACGGTCGCGCGCGACAATGAGATTGAAGCCGGCCAGCAGCTCGCGGGTTTCGGCGAACGGGCCATCCAGCACCCGGCTGTGGCCATCGCGGACGCGCAGGGTCTGCGCGGTATCCACCGGCTGAAGCTTCTGCGCCAGCAGCAGCGTGCCTTCGGCCTGCAGCCTGTCGGCGTGGGCCAGGCAGTCGCGCATCAAGGTGTTGAACGCCTCGGTCGGCAGGGCCTGCAGCAAGGCAGGTTCGATGTAGATCAGAAGCAGGTACTGCTGCATGGCGCGATCCTGGCGGGGGCGGACCTGCATGATCGCGCAGGTTTGCGCCGGGGCATGTTGCAGCGCGGGAGACCGGTCCCCGCCCCCCCCCAAAAAAAAACTTTCAGAATTTGTCGATTCCCCGTTCCCTCGTTCGTTGTAACAGTGAAGGGCGCGCACCTGCGTCCCACGGGAGACCCACATGAAAGTCATGGTGATCGTCAAAGCCAACGCCGATTCCGAAGCTGGACGCCTGCCCAGCGAGCAGGAGCTGACGGCCATGGGCGCCTACAACGAACAGCTGGTTGCCGCCGGCATCATGCTGGCCGGTGAAGGCCTGCATGCCACCGCGCGTGGCCGCCGCATTCACTTCGGCGGCGCTGGACCGCAGGTCGAGAGCGGCCCGTTCGCGCCCGTCGCCGACCAGATCGCAGGCTTCTGGCTGTGGAATGTCCGCTCGCTCGACGAGGCTGTGGAATGGGCCAGCCGCGCCCCCTTTGGCAGTGGTGGCACGCTCGAGGTGCGCCCGCTGATCTCCGCCGAAGACTTCGGCGAAGCCTTCACCCCCGAATTACAGCAGCAGGAACAGCGTCTGCGCGAGCAGCTCGAAGGCTGAGCCCCGCCGCGCCGCGAACACTCGACATCTTCAACCGAACGGAGCACCCCGATGAAACTGATTCCCTTCCTTGGCTTCAGCGGCCAGGCCCACGAGGCGATGGCCTTCTACGCCAAGGCCCTGGGTGGCCAGGTCACCTCGGAAATGAAGTACCGCGACATGCCCCCCTCCGACGGCTCGCCGGGATGCAACGAGATGCCGGCCGACACCCTTGACCACGTGGCCCACAGCCAGCTGGAAATCGGCAGTGCCATCCTGATGGCCGCCGACGGCCCCGGTGCCGGCGAAGGCGGCTCGACCACCATCAATGTCGATGTCGACAGCATCGAGGAGGCCGAGCGCGTGTTCGCCGCGCTGGCCGATGGGGGCCAGGTGCAGATGCCGATCGCCGAGACGTTCTGGGCGCACCGCTGGGGCATGTTGACCGATCGCTACGGCAAGCCGTGGATGGTCAACTGCATGAAGCAGCCCTGATCGCCCGCCTTCTTTCCATTTCCCAGGGAACCTGAGCAATGAGCACACCGCAACCGCAGATGATCTTCGTCAACCTGCCCGTGCAGGATCTGGACAAGTCCAAGGCCTTTTTCGCCGCACTGGGCTACCACTTCAACCCGGCGTTCACCGATGAGAACGCGGCCTGCATGGTGGTCAGCGACAGCATCTTCGTGATGCTGCTGGTCAAGCCGTTCTTCCAGCAGTTCACCACCAAGGCGATCGCCGACGCGCAGGCGCAGACCGAGGTGATCACCTGCCTGTCCGCCGACAGCCGCAACGCAGTGGACGTGATGGTGGACAAGGCACTTGCCGCCGGTGCCACTGAACCGCAGCCGGCGCGCGACTATGGTTTCATGTACCAGCGTGGCTTCCAGGACCTGGACGGACATCTCTGGGAAATCGCCCACATGGACGGTGAGCCGGGCTGAGCGGCCACGCCCGACGACAGGAGAACGCTCATGGCTTACGTCGATGCCTATGTGCTGCCGTGCCCCGAGGACAAGGTCGCGGCCTACCGCCGCCTTGCCCGCAAGGCCGGTGCGGTGTGGAAGGATCACGGTGCGCTTCAGTACATGGAATGCGTGGCCGACGACGTGGAACCCGGCACGTCGACCTCGTTCCCGCGTGCGGTGAAGGCCAAGCCGGGCGAGACCGTGATCGTGGCCTTCGTGGTGTTCCGATCGCGTGCGGCACGTGACCGCATCAACGCGAAGGTGATGGCCGATCCGCGCCTGGCCGGCATCGGCCCGAAGGACATGCCGTTCGATACCCGGCGGATGTTCTGGGGCGGTTTCAGGCCCATCGTCGAAGCGTGACTGCCGGTGCTTGTGCGGCGGGAGCGTGCATGCTGTGATCGGCGCATGCACGAGCCCGCCCTGACCCAGCGCCTGGAGACTCTCTGGCGGATGGAATCGCCAGTGTTGATCGCGCGCCTGGCGCGGCTGCTCGGCGGTGATGTCGGCCGTGCCGAGGAACTGGCCCAGGACACCTGGCTGGCCGCGCTGGAGCGTTGGCCGGAGCAGGGCATCCCGGACAATCCTGGAGCCTGGCTGATGACCACTGCGCGCAACCGGGCCATCGATGTACTGCGCCAGCACCAGCGGGTGGCGCAGCAGCATGCGCAGTGGGGCGAGGCACTGCATCCGGCCGCGCTGCCGGCACCCGACGACAGCACCGCGCTGGAAGACGATCTTGGCGACGATCTGCTGCGCCTGATGTTCGTGGCGTGCCATCCGGTACTGCCCGCGGACGCGCGCGTGGCGCTGACCCTGCGCCTGCTCGGCGGGCTGACCACGAGCGAGATCGCGCGCGCGTTCCTGCAGCCGGAACCGACCATCGCCCAGCGCGTGGTGCGCGCCAAGCGCACGCTCGCGCAGAAGCAGGTGCCCTATGAAGTGCCGCGTGCCGAAGCGTTGCCCGCGCGCCTGGCCTCCGTGCTGGAAGCGATCTACCTGGTGTTCAACGAAGGCTACGCCGCCAGTGCCGGCGATGACTGGATGCGACCAGCGCTGTGCGAGGAGGCGCTTCGCCTGGCGCGCATTCTCGCCCACCGCATGCCGGCCGCCGCCGTGCTGGGACTGCTGGCACTGATGGAACTGCAGGCGTCGCGCGCCGCAGCGCGGGTGGATGCGCAGGGTCGGCCGGTGCTGCTGGACCAGCAGAACCGCGCACGCTGGGACTGGCTGCAGATCGAACGCGGGCGGCAGGCGCTGGCGCGCGCGCTGTCGGCGGGCGGTAGCGACGATCCCTACGTGCTGCAGGCCTGCATTGCCGAGTGCCATGCAACGGCGCGCCAGGCCGACCAGACCGATTGGGCACGCATCGCCGGGCTGTATTCGCGGCTGCTGCAGATACAGCCTTCGCCTGTGGTGGCGTTGAACCGGGTGGTGGCCATCCTGCGCAGTGAGGGCGCGTTCGCTGCCTGGGCGCATCTGCAGCCGCTGCTCTCCGATGACCGTCTGCGTGACTACGCACCGTTGCAGGTCGTCCGTGGTGAAGTGCTGCAGCACCTGGGTCGGGTCGAAGACGCCCGGCAGGCGTTCCAGGCCGCTGCCGCGCTCACCGACAACGTGCGCGAACGCGATCACCTGCTGGCGCGGGCCCATCCGACAGTGCCAAAAGCGCCTTAAATCCCTCGGGCCCCTTTTGTACACTCGGCTGGGATTTCCCTGCTGGAGAGAGCAATGAAGCGAGTAGCACTGGGCGTGCTGGCCCTGTCGGTGTCGGGCGCGCTGATGGCGGCCACGCCGAAATTCGATGGCGCGCGTATTTCCGCCGACGTGAAGGAACTGGCCTCGGACGCCTATGAGGGCCGTTCGCCGGCCACGGCGGGCGAAGCGAAGACCATCGCCTACCTGAGCAAGCAGTTTGCAGACGCCGGGCTGCAGCCGGGCGGCGACCTGAAGGATGGCAAGCGCCTGTGGACCCAGGCCGTGCCGCTGCGCAAGGGCGACATCGTGGGGACGCCGCAGCTGGCCCTGCATCAGGGCGACAGGACCATCGCGCTGGAGCAGGGCAAGCAGATCGCCGTGCGCGCGGCGATGAACGGCGCCAGCACGGTGGACATCAGCAAGGCGCCGCTGGTCTTCCTCGGCTACGGCGTGAAGGCCCCGGAGCGCAACTGGGACGACTTCAAGGGCGTGGACCTGAAGGGCAAGATCGCGGTCGTGCTGATCAACGACCCGGACTTCGAGACCGGCAAGGGCGACTTCGACGGCAAGGGCATGACCTGGTACGGCCGCTGGCCCTACAAGTACGAGGAAGGCGCACGCCAGGGCGCGCTGGGCGTGCTGATCGTGCATGAGACCGCACCGGCCTCGTACGGCTGGGCAACGGTGGCCGGCTCCAACACCAACACCATGTTCGATGTGGTGCGCGACAACCCGGCCGACAGTCACCCCCTGCTGGAAGGCTGGATCCAGCGCGACCTGGCCGTGGACCTGTTCCGCGCGGCCGGCCAGGATTTCGAGGCACTGAAGAAGAAGGCGCAGCAGCGCGACTTCACGCCGGTCACGCTGACCGGCGCCAGCCTGGACGCGAAGTATGCGGTGAAGACCGAGGTGATCACCTCGCACAACGTGGCGGCGCGGCTGGAAGGCAGCAGCCACCCGGACGAGACCGTGATCTACAGCGCCCACTGGGACCACATCGGCGTGGGCGAGCCCGATGCCCGCGGCGACCGCATCTTCAACGGTGCGCTGGACAATGCCAGTGGCACCGCTTCGCTGATCGAACTGGCCCGTGGCTTCGCCAAGGGCAAGCAGCCGCAGCGCTCGCTGCTGTTCCTGGCGGTCACAGCCGAAGAAAAGGGCCTGCTGGGTTCGGAGTACTACGCGACCCACCCGTTGTATCCGCTGGAGAAGACCGTGGCGTTGATCAACATGGATGGCATGGCGCCGTTCGGCCCATCGCGCGACTTCGGCATCTATGGTGCCGCGCGCTTCGAGCTGCTGGACCAGCTGAAAGAGGTGGCCAAGGGCTGGGACATCCGCTATACGCCCGATCCGAAGCCGGAAGCGGGCCTGTTCTTCCGCTCTGACCATTTCCCGTTCGCCAAGCGCGGCGTGCCGGCGCTGTCCTGGTCGGCCGGACAGGACTGGGTGGACGGGGGTGTGGCTGCTGGCAGGAAGGCCTCGGAGGACTACACCGCCAAGCGCTACCACCAGCAGGGCGACGAGTGGCAGCCGGACTGGGTGTTCGCCGGCGCCGCCCGCGACCTGGAGGTGCTGTACACCCTGGGCAACCAGCTGGCGAACTCGCGCAGCTGGCCGAACTGGAGCAAGGACGAGTCGTTCCGCGCCGTGCGTGACGAAAGCGCGGGGCAGCGGAAGTAAGGGAAGGCGGGGGGCGGCCCCCCCCCCCCGGAGGGGGGGGGGGGCGGCCGCCGCGGGGGGGGGGGGGGGGTGGGGGGGAGGGGAATCCCGGCCCGCGTTCAACGCCCAGACGAGGAGAGAGGGGCGCTGAACGCTGGAACGCGTTACGCCGTTGCCGCTTCCGCCGCCTCATGCGAGGGCAGTGCAGCCAGTGCACCGGCAATGGCGTCTTCGCGGTGCTGCGGCGAGTAGGCGATGCCCTCGGCACGCACGAACTCGACCTCATTGATGCCCATGAAGGCGAACACCTGGCGCAGGAACGGCTCCTGGAAGTCGGCCGGCGAATCGGTGTAGATGCCGCCACGGCTGCTGGCGATGATCACCCGCTTGCCACCGGCCAGACCCACCGGGCCATTCTCGGTGTACTTGAAGGTACGCCCGGCCACGGCCACGCGGTCGATCCAGGCCTTCAGGGTGGACGGGATGCTGAAGTTGTACATCGGCGCGCCGATCACCACGACATCGGCATCGAGGAACTGCTGCATCACCTGTTCAGCATCGGTCGCCTCGGCCGCATCGGTCTTGGCCAGCGAGCTGCTGCGCAGATGCGGTACCGGATTGGCGTCAAGATCGCGATAATCGACCTGCAGGCCGTCGATCTGGTCCTTGAACCGGGCCACCACCGCTGCCGACAGCTGGCGGGAGACGGAGTTGTCGCCAAGCACGCTGGCGTCGAGATGCAGAAGCTTCATGGCAGTCACCTATGTTCTGGAAGGAAGGGCGGGTTTGCCGCCGACGGAGAGAACGATAGGTTGTTGCAAAGGCGGAATAAAGGTGGTTGAATGCCACGTATTGTTCTAGATATGGAACTCGGGCATGCATGACCTGAATGATCTGTACTACTTCGCGATGGTGGTCGACCACGGCGGATTTGCCGCCGCCGAGCGTGCGCTGGGCATCCCCAAGTCGCGCCTGAGCCGCCGTATCAGCCAGCTGGAGACCGACCTGGGCGTGCGCCTGCTGCAGCGCTCCACGCGCCGCTTCGCGGTCACCGACGTCGGCACCAGCGTGCACCGTCACGCGCAGACCATGCTGGCCGAAGCACAGGCCGCACGCGAAGTGGTGGACCGCCTCAGTGCGGAGCCGCGCGGCGTGGTCCGCGCCAGCGTGCCGGTGTCGTTGGCGCAGATGCAGCTGCCCAAGCTGCTGCCCAAGTTCCTGGAGCAGTACCCGAAGGTGCGGCTGCAGCTGAACATCAGCAACCGCCGCGTGGACATCATCAACGAAGGCTACGACGTGGCCCTGCGCGTGCGCTCGCGCCTGGACGACGATGGCAGCCTGGTGATGCGCAGCTTCGGCCAGGTGCAGGAACTGCTGGTGGCCAGCCCGAAGTACCTGGACCGCGCGGGCCGCCCGAAGGAGCCGGAAGAGCTGACCCAGCACGTCACCCTCAGCATCAGCGAGGACGAGGCGCGCCAGCGCTGGGAACTGCATGGCCCGGAAGGCGAAGTGCGCCGGGTGGACCTGCAGCCGCGCGTGGCCGGCTTCGACTTCCCGCTGCTGCAGAGCATGGTGAAGGACGGCTTCGGCATCACCATGCTGCCGGAAACCGTGTGCGCCGATGCCGTGCGCAATGGCGAACTGGAAGTGGTGCTGCCGGACTGGTCGCTGCCGCAGGGCGTGTGCCACGCCGTGTTTGCCTCGCGTCGCGGCCTGCTGCCGGCGGTGCGCGTGTTCATCGATTTCCTGGCCGAGCACCTGCCGCCGCAGCTGGAGGCCTCGCGCCTGCATTGCGACGGCGCCTGCGAGAAGGCCAAGGAACGCATCAAGGCCAGCGCGCTGGGTGCGCTGGCGGTGGATGCGGGCTGAGCCGCGCGCGAATAGAGAATAGAAGCCCCGGCCATGTCCGGGGGCTTCTTGTTTCAATGCGTAGCTGTCATCCGCAAGCCCAATCGATCTTCATCTGTTCAAGATCGAGCTGGGCGTTGCCGCAGCCAAAGTTGAAGCCACCGAAGCCTTCCTCGAACTCGAGGTAATAGGGGCCGAACTCAGGGTAGCCCTGCTGGGGCAGCATTGTTCCACCGAGGTGGGCAACGGAATCCCAGCGACTCAGATTCAGTTCTTGTCCGAGATCGCTGAATGCCTCGATGTATCCACTGATGGCGCATTCGCTTTCCCATTCACGGGGCGATCTGCCCACATTGGGATCATCAGCGCGGATGACCGCGTTGATCGGCAACGCGACTGACGGATTGGCAGCACCGCCAATTCCCGCGCCCGGAATAGGGTCGTCCCCGTTTCTGGTGTACAGCCAGCTGTCGTGGAAGTAGCTGGCGTAGTCCTTCTCTATCCAACCGGGCGGGTCTTCCAGCAGGGTCGAGAGCGACTTGGGGGGCAAGCTCAGTTCGCCTTCAAATTCCTGCTGTGTGAGCCAGATCGCACAGTACTGTGTGCCGAGGATGTCCTCCATGGTGCGGCTGTGGGGATGCTTGGCATGGCGGTAATGCCAGAAAGGAAGCAGGTTGCTGTCATCCGGCGGTGTCATTGCAAGCGGACTGTCAAAGAACGCAGCGATCTCCTCCACGTGCGACAGCTCCTCCTGCTGATCGTCGACAAACATGCACAGGGCAACCCATTGCTCTCCCTTGACTCGGTACTCCGGGGGCAGATGCAGGGTGAAGGCGTGTCGCAGTGGCTGCCCGTTGCTTGCACTGAGCGGCCATTGCGCGGAGGAGATGCCCGGTGGCAGGCCGAGGGTCCAACCGCCGCTCCATTCGTCGCCCCGGTCGACCCTGGGGAGTATCCGTTGCGGACCCAGCTCCAGGTCGAAGGCATGGGTCAGCGTCGGATCGAAGACGGGGAGGGCTGGCTCACAGTAGACGGCACCAGGATTGTCGAGGCGCACGCTCCTGACCGTGTTGTCCTGTGTGCTCACGTTCGCGGTGACCTTCATCCCACCGTCCGAGATGAAGCCATAGCGCGTCCACCCGGCCTCTGTCGTATCAGGATCTTCCGGAAGTGCTGTCAGGCGAGGGTTGGCGGCCAGAGCATCGCTGATGAGCATGCCCGTGCGCAATCCTTCAATCAGGAGCGTCCTTGGCATCGAACAGGAGAACAGGACATATCCAACGGCACGCTCCTCATCCAGTCGGGCGAACACATCCTTTGTCAGGCAGGTCAGACGGCCCTGTTCATCCGGTTCGCGCCAGCGATGTCCCAGTAGCTTGGCCAGCGCGCTGGCGGGCATGCCAGGCCGGATGGAGAGGAGGTCGAGAGAGTTCATGTGGGCCATTGCCGAGCGGAAATGAGCAGGCTAGTGGTCTAGGACAGTGCTAGCTATGAACATTGTTGCGACTTGGAGGTCCAGCCGTGGCGGGGGCCTTGGGCATTTCCTCCGGCCGTGCGAGAATGCGTTCCCGGCCAGCAGTGCCGGGCCGATACGGAGAGATGGCCGAGCGGTTTAAGGCACCGGTCTTGAAAACCGGCGAAGGGTTAAACCTTCCGTGGGTTCGAATCCCACTCTCTCCGCCAATCATTTATGCAAGTTCATGCTTGCCATCAAGCATCCCGCCAAGCTGGCTGGATGACTTCAATGAGTTTTCGTCTATCGACTGATGGATAGGTTCGGTCGGGCTGCTAGGCGGCTGGGGGCATGGAGCTGGCACTCCAGGCCGACCGTGAGTTAGGCGGGGATTCCGTACCTCTTGGCGACGTTGCGAGCTGGGCGGCAGCACGTGCCGTCGAGCAGGGCGTTGAGAGTCGCATTCGCCGCGCCCTTATGTAGAGCCAACTTTTTAATTGGCGTTCTTTGGTAAAGCCGACGAAAGCACTCGGCATAGAACTGTCGTACGACCGCCGGGGTGTCCGGCTTGTACCCGCCCTCAATCTCAAAGAAGCGCCGGAGGCAGAGGATGACTAGGTCCGACAGCTGGACGAGGAGATTGCGTGTCGAGTCGAGGGGATAGCTGAACTCGGCAATCCACTTTGTTCTGCACGCCACTGGACTCCCGAAGCGGCGTCGTTGGGTTATTTCCGCAATGGCATGAGTGTGCTCATCCTTCTTGTCGATAATCAGCATCCCCCTCGCTGTGCGGCCCAGACCTTCTGAAACCCTATGGTCGATCTCGGTAATCATGTAGTCGTACGCGAGGGTATAGGGCGTGCTTGCGTGGGTGGGAAGGGCGGCGACATTGATCGCGAGGGCGGCTGCAAGTTTCGACTTGTCTATGGCAATGTAGTGGACGTGATGCTTCCGCGACTCGATTACGCTGAGAAAATCTCGTACAAGTTGCAAGCGCCGCTCAATCAGGTGGCCCGCAAAGGGACCTTCACCATTGGGCGAAAGCAACTCGCACCCATGTAGCTCGAAGGCAGCTGGAGGTGCACCGCCGAAATAGTCGTTGAGGAGGTCGGACAAAGCGGCGTAGGTTGTGTTCCACCCTTCATCGCGCAGGTTGACCCCTCCAAGCACAAATACTGGTTGCTGGGCGTCCGCCAAGTTAGCGCCGGTATCGCCCGACTCGTCCAAGTAGAAGAAGTGCATCCCTTGCTCCTTCCCGCGATTGCATTTACATGGTTGGGTTGATCAAGATTAGTTCAACGAGGGTGTTTGTCGTGGGTTTCGGATTGAACTCTGCGCCTTCCCAAGGGCATGCCGGCAGAAGCCGCAGTTGAGCAGTCCGATTCGACAGGTCTCTCGGCATCAGCGGCTTCCACCATGTGGAAGCAGGCGCTGAACACACGCTTCTCCGCACCATTCGTGGTGCCGGAGGTGCCTGGGGTGTAGCCGGAAACAACCACCCTATAGTGCTTTCCCGCACGCAAAGCTGTGCCGAGTGCAGGCTCTCCCTCCTGACCGTACGGCAGACACTGACCAGGACCCAGCGCAGGCTCGGTAGACCCTTCGCGAAGAAAGATGCGCTGCCAGACAGGCGGATGTCCCTTGCCCACTTCCGTCACTGTCACGCCCGCGATAATCGGCGGGGCCGCACGTGTCTCACGCGTGTCAGGCACGCCAAAACACGGTACGCCATCGTGTGCCTGGATCGTGGCGCGCTGATAGGTTCCCTGTGGCTGTGAACCCGCGGCCATCATTGGCAACAGCAGGAACACCAAGGCCACCGTCTGTCGCATCAACGGGTCACCTCGAAGTGGCATCTGCTACGTGCCGTCTTCGCGTACGGGTGGCGGTCCGGACGAGAGTGCAGTCGCGCAGTCCGATATGACGGGTTTCATGCTTTTGCCGGCCACGTCCACCATGTGGAAGCAGGCACTGAACACACGCGCCTGTGCTTCATTCTTCTTGCCCGGCGTGCCAGGTGTGCGCCCCCATATCTCCACCTGGTAGCGCTTGCCCGGCCGCAGCGCGGGGGCGGATGCCGCGCCCTCGCCGTAGGTGAGGCACTGGCTGGGGGGCAGCGCAGGTTCGGTTGTGCCCTCGCGCAGAAAATCATGTTCCCATAGCGGGGTGCCGCCGGTGCCCACTTCCATCACGGACACGCCAGTGACAAGGGGGGCGTTGACGCGCGTTTCATGGGTATCGGGCACGCCGAAGCAGGGCACACCCTCACGGCTCTGTATCGTCGCCTGCTGGTAGCGACCGGCTGGCGAGGAGCAGCTGGCCATCATCGGCAGGAGCAGCCCCAGCAGAGCCACCGGCAGTTGTAGTCGCATCATCGGGTCGTCCTCGGGAGGTTGTCCTTGCTGCTGCGGTCGGCCAGGAACTGGGAGAGCGCGCGCTCGAGTTGTGCGCCGATGCCAGCCGTCGCGCGATAACGCGTGTTGTTCATGCTCGACTGTGAGCCACGGAACGTGACGAGGAAGTAGTCCGCCAGAATGTCACCCTGGGCCTCCATGTTGTAGTCATGCAGCAGCCGCGTCTCGTCAAGCACGTAGTCGTAGCTCATGTTCGGCCGGGGTGCCCGCACCAGCTTGACGTTGTAGCCAAGCTGATACTGCCAGACGTGGGCCATCTCATGGATGAAGAACGCCTGGAATCTCACGGTATCCAGCGAGTAATCCTCCCGATAGATACCCTTCGGGAAGTACATCTGCCCGTTGGGCGTCACGGCGGTGTCCTTGTCCTGGAAGCCGAAGAACATCCAGTAGCCGTGGTTATGGACTTTCACGGTGCTGTAGTCGACTGCATCGCCGAACACCAGGCGTGCCATCTCGATCTCGCCGGCGGTCATGGCGCGTTCGTGGCCAGGCGCGCTTACCGGTACCACGGAGGTGCCCATGCCCTCGGCGGTGGTCACCACACCGTCCACATCGAACACTTCTGCTTCGTCGGTGCTGGCCGGCGCCGTGCGCGCACAGCAGCCGGTCGGCTGTGTCGGCGGGCGCAGTTCGGCACGCACGATGGCCTGGCTCTGCGCGGTCGATACCCGCGCCGTCTCGCCCTGCGCATTGGTGGTGCCGGAAAGGGTCTGCCCATCGGCCAGATGCAGCGTGTACGGCACCTCGGCCAACGGTGCGCCCTGCAGGCCGAGAAAACGGATGGCCTGATCGAACGCGGTGGGCAGTGCGCGCGCCAGCTGTGCGGCGGTGCTGGCGACCGCGGCCGCCTTGCCGGCACCGCCTGCGGCCCCGCCGCCGCCACCACCCCCTCCGCCCCCCGTGACATGCACCACGGCCTGCTGGCTGGACAACACCCGGCAGCCGCAGGCCAGCGCGCTGCCGTGCAACGCCACCGGCTGGCCGTCCACCATCAAGGTGGCATCGCCTTCGACAATCGGAAAGACGCCTTTATGCAGGGTAGGGCAGGTCGCTTTGTCGCTGACCCGCGCGACGCCGATGCCGCCGATGTCGGTTTCACTTGAGGCCGTGATGACCCGTCCGCCGCTGGAGGTCGGGTCCCCCATCACAATCCAGTTCCGTCCCATGGTTCGCTTCCGTTGCAGACCAGGGCTCCATGATGCGCCGGTTCAGGTCGGGTTGGCTGAATAGGCGGCGAGGCGGATGGCAGGCCGCACTGTGTCGCGACCCGCCGTTGTGCTGCGGGTTCTGGTTCAACGTAGGCGTGCCTCGGTCAGCGGTGTCGAGTGAAGGCGGTCACAAGTTGATGTTTCACTCGCGGCGCTCTGTCGCGTGCTGCGCCAAATGCCGCATCTGCCTCTTTTCCAGAGGCCGCGAAGGGCAAACGATGGCCGCGCCAAGGCACCCGCCCTGGCCGGGATTGGCGTCCCGAACATACGTTGTCCGTCGAGTCGCGGTTGCACCTCCCATTGCAATCACGACAATGCACCGTCTGCCAGTTCATGGCGGACGGTGTGTGGGGATCTTTTGATCCGCCGGCATTGGACAATGTATCCGGCACGCCAACCCGCACCGTCCGCCACCTTGCCTCCGCGGGTGGCCCACCTGTGAGGTTGCCGCCATGCCTGATCTGCGCCCCGACTATCCCCGCCTGCACGCCCTGCTCGGCGATGCGCTGCGTGATCTTCCCAACACCCTTGCTGAAAAGATGGAGGACGCCCTCAGCGATGCCGCCGCGTCCTCGCCACCGTCCGCGTTCTTCACCCATCTGCTGGGCCATGGCAGGAACCTGCGCGCGGATGGCCAGCCCTGGACCGAAACCCGTCTCAGCCCGGGGCGTGCGTTCGATCTGGCCCTGGCGACCCGATGCGCATCCGGCATCACCGCGCTGACGGCAGTGCTGCAGGCATCCCACGTGGCCCGGGAAAACGACGATCCCGACTGTTATCCCTCGGCGGCGCTGGTCCATGGCATGTTCGATGCCTGCCATGCGCTGTCGCTGCAGATCGAGCGCTGCCTCGTTCCCTGAGCCGCCTGTTGTCCCTCACGCCTCGTTTGCATTTCCGCCGTCCGCCATTGCTAAGGTCGCTGCGCACCCGAACAGGAACCTGCAATGACCCGGATGTCCTCGCTCACGCTGCTCGCACTCTGCCTCGCCCCCACGCTGGCCTTCGCCCAGTCCGATCGCGAGGTGGCCGAACACATGGTCACCCGCGCCGCCAATGTCTGCCCCGGCCACAGCGCCGAGCGCACCACGCCCACGGTGAAGAAGGTCCCGGTCGGCGCGCTGCGGGTGATGCTGGATCGTGGCCTGGTGATGTGCCCGGACCGGCGCCTGGACGCCAGCGCGCCGGCCGTGTTCTACGGCCGGGTAGGTGTGTTCGGCTGGAACCCGGACGTTCCAGCGGCAGCGACCGTGGTCATCGGCCAGATCGACGCGATGACGCGCAAGGACGAGTACCCGGTGGAAACCCTGGTGTGGGATGCCCAGGGTAGGGCGCTGAGCCAGCAGACCGTGCCGGCCTTCGAGCCGCGCCCTGGCGCCGCGGTGCTGTACAAGGTCCGCTAGGGCGCCATCGGAGGCGCGGTGTCCGGCACCAGCGTGAACCGGTAGCGGTTCTCGTAAAGCTTCACTTCCAGCTGTGTCCGGCCGCGCCGTTCGAGGGTGTACAGCTTGCCGGCCCAGGGGCTGCCCAGGGCCGTGATCGGATTGATGTTGCCCAGCCGGCTGGCGTCCAGATGCACCACGACGCGGTCGTCCAGGTACGCCACCTTCACCGTGCTGAAGAACGTGGCGTACTGGCCGCTGGTCATCGCGGCATAGCCGGACAGCTCCGGGTGCGCCACCAGGAAGGCGAACTGCGTGCTGAAGTCGATACCGGAAAGATCCGGCGCGCGGTACTGCGATTGCCGGGCCCACGCAGCGTCGGTGCTGTCCAGCGCATCGGCGGAGGTGATGGGGAAGAACTGGAGATCCATGTAACCGGGGCCGTTGCCATCGACGCGGGCCTGCCCGCCTTCCACCGAAGCCGACGAGACCAGGTTCGGGTAGGCCAGCGCCGGCAGCCCGCTGACACGGAACTCGCTGTGCGCCTGCACCTCCTGCGGTGGGTTGAAGAACTCGCCGACCTTCTCGCTCTGGCACGCCGAGAGCAGGGCCAGCAGGGCCAGCGGCAACGCGCGTCCGAGCGCGGAACGGGGGTGGATCATGCGATGTGCCTCATCCTTGGGGGACGACAGTAGACCACGCTCTGCGGCAGCGGTACTGGTCCGACGCATTGCGCTGCCTGTTCAGGCATGTATTTGCGGGGCTGCGTGCACAAGCCCGACGCGTGGATATGCTAGCGTTGAGACGTTCCACCGTTGGCCTGGATGCCTGATGAACTACGCTGAATGGATTCGCGAACAGCACGCGCGCAGTGTGGCGGCCGAGCAGATCGCCGAGGCCGCGCTGGATGGGCCGGCACTGTGTGCAGGCGACAGCGAAAGCCTTGCGCCGCTGCTGCGGGGAGTGAGCCAGCTGCTGGCGGTGCCGGTGGCCGATGTGCAGATTGTCGGCTCGGCCCGCTTCGGCTTTTCGCTGCGCGATGGCGCGGCTTTCGATCCCGCGTTTTCCGATCTGGATCTGGCCATCGTCAACGCCGGGTTGTATCAGCGGTGCTCGGCGCCGACGGCGGCGTCGGCCGATGCCGCCCGCTTCCCGGAGCGTGATTTCCCTGCCGACGAGCGCATCGCAGTGCGCAAGGCATTCGATGCGCTTTCACTTTCAGTGGCCGACCGCTTCGCCTACGTCTCGGTCGCGGTGTTCCCGGACCAGGCCGCGCTGGTGCGCGCACAGGCAGGGCGCATCCGTGCCTACCTGGGCGTTGCGGGCCCGGCGCCCGCTGCCCGACCGGCCGGTGCCGCGCCCGCCGGCGCCGTGGAAACCCCCTTCCAGCACATCGTGGATGCGGGCCTGCCGCAGTACCTGCTGCCCATCGCTGCCAGTACACCGGGCAATGCCTCCCCCTGGCTGGCCGACCGTGCGGCCTTCGAGCGCGCGTTCGGCGGCAGCAGCCTGCGCCGGGTGCGGCTGGCGGCGCTGGGGCGCGCACTCGCCGACCTGGCGCAGGTGGTGCAGGTGCACTGCTGTCTGGTGGGCGGCAGCTTCGTGGACGTCTCCAATGCCGTGCCGAACGATCTGGACATCGTGGTGTTCTACAGTGCGCGGGCAGACGTCCGCTTCGAGCCGGGGCGTGCCCTGCAGCGGCTGACCCGCAAGTTCCTGCTTGAACACATCGACATGCGTTTCGTGCCGTGCGACGCCGAGCCGTGGCTGATGGTCAAGCTGACCTCGTACTTCACCCAGTTGTATCAATCGCGCCGGCCGGGCACGGACGCGCGCGAACATGGCCTGGTGCTGTTGCTGCCGGGTACCGGGACGGGGCAGTGATGACCGCACGCTTGGCCACCACACCCACAGGTGCCCCCGTTGCCACGGAACGGGTGCTGATGCCGCTGCCGCCGCCGCAGCCGTCCTTGGCGCTGGCAGAGCGGCTGCAGGTGTGCAACCTCAGGCTGCCCGCGCTGCTGCCCTGCGCGCAGCCCTGCGAAACGCTGTGGTCCCATCGCGGGCATCCGCGGCTGCGGGCGGCGGTGCAGCAGCTGCGCCATCCGCTGTCGGCGCACATGCAGATGCCGGCGTTCGATCTGGCCGCGCTGGCTGCGGCGGAGGCGGCCGAGGCCGACGTCTATCGGCAGTGGCACCGCACCGTGCAGGGGCCGCTGTCGATGGCCGATGTACAGCGCTTCGTCTCGCTCAGCACCGGCGGTGACGGCGCGCTGCGCAGCGGGCCGGTATGGATCCGCGCCCATGATGGGCGCGCGCAGCTGCCGATGGTGCCGGCCCTGCAGGGGGCCGCGCGTTGGTACGAGCTGCTGCGGCAACGGGCCGCGCCCGATCCGGCTGAGGGCCTGCGGTCTGCGGTGCAGCTGCTGGCGCTGGCCAACAATGCGCATGCCTTTGCCGACGGCAATGGCCGGCTGGGGCGCGCGCTGTTCAATTTCTGCCTGCACCGCGCCGGGCTTCCGCAGGCCTGCTTCATCCCGCTGAAGGTGCTGACGGTGCTGTCCCGTGGCGGCTACGAAGTGCGCCTGCGCGAGGCGGAACTGTACGGTCGCTGGGAAGGGCTGTACGCCTGGCACTGCACGGCAATCGAGTTGTATGCATGGCTGGGACAGCAGCCGGCCATGCCCGACCGGAACGAGGATGTCTGATGTTCAACAAGCGCTATTGGCGGGTGCAGTCTGAAGTGAGCGAATGCGGGCTGGCATGCCTGGCGATCTGCTCGTCCATGCTGGGCGCGGATCTGGAAATGAGCGAGCTGCGGCGCAAGTACCACAACTCCCAGCGCGGTGTGGACCTGAACCAGCTGATCGCGCTGGCCAGCGCGCTGGACATGCAGTGCCGGCCGGTGCGCTGCGAGCCCAGCGATCTGCAGCACCTGGGCACGCCGGCCATCCTGCACTGGAAGCTCAATCATTTCGTGGTGCTGGAGAAGGTCTCGCGCGGCCGCTACCACATCATCGACCCGGCCCATGGCTCGCTGTCCTTCAGCGAAGCGGAGCTTTCCCAGGCCTTCACCGGCATCGCGGTGGAGGTCAGTTCCTCACCCAGCTTCCGGCCGCGCAAGCAGCGTTCGCCGCTCAACATCTGGTCGATGATCCGCTTCAAGGGCGGCGTCGGCACCGCGCTGTTCCATACGCTGGTCTATACGCTGCTGCTGCAGGGCTTCGTGCTGTTGTCACCGTTCTTCATGCAGCTGGCGGTGGACGAGGGTGTGCTGCGCGGCGACCGCGGCTTCCTGATGGCCCTCGCGCTGGGGTTCGGTGCGGTGGCCGTGTTCAACAGCCTGGCCGAGGCGCTGCGCGGGGTCACGCTGCAGCGGGCGTCGGCGTTGATGGGCTGGGACATGAGCCGGCGCCTGTTCCATCATCTGGTCAGCCTGCCGCTGACCTGGTTCCATCGACGCCGTCTGGCCGATGCGCTGTCGCGGATGGAGTCGATCGACCCGATCCGCCAGCTGATCGCCAACGGGCTCATCGGCGCACTGCTGGACGGTGTGCTGGCGCTGGGCATCATCGTGCTGATGTTCGTCTACTCGCCGCTGATGAGTCTGGTCGCACTGACTGCGTTGGGGCTGTACGTACTGATGCGGGTGGCCGCCATCCCGATGTCGATGAAGATGGGCATGGCCAGTCTGCAGGCGAACATCGCCGAGCGCGGGACGCGCATCGAAACGCTGCGCGCGATGCAGTCGATCAAGACCATGGGCGGCGAGTTCTCGCGCGAATCGATCTGGGCCAACAAGTACGCCGATCTGGTGCGCGCTTCGTTGAACAGCGCCAACCTGCAGATTGGCATCGGCGCGGGGCGCACCCTGCTTGATGGCCTCAGCCTGGTGGCCATCGTCTACATCGGCGCCCAGGCGGTACTGGCCAACACGCTGACAGTGGGCGCGCTGTATGCCTTCGTGGCCTACCGGCAGCAGCTGAGCAACCGGCTGACCACGCTGGTGGACCAGTGCATCGCCTGGCGCCTGACCGAGCTGCATTCGGACCGCATTGCCGATATTGCCCTCAGTCCCAGCGAAGAGGGCTTCAGCAAGGATCCTTCGGCGTCGGACAGCATGGAAGGGCACATCCAGCTGCGTTCGGTGTACTTCCAGTACTCGGCACAGGAAGCGCCGGCGCTGAAGGACATCAACCTGGCCATTGCGCCGGGCGAGTTCGTGGCCATCACCGGCCCGTCCGGCTGTGGCAAGAGCACGCTGGTGAAAGTGCTGACCGGGCTGTACCCGCCCAGCGCCGGCGAGCTGCTCTATGACGGGCTGAACATCGCCAGCTGGGGGCCGCGCGTGGTCCGTCAGCGGATGGGCGTGGTGATGCAGGATGATGAGCTGCTGACCGGTTCGATCGTGGAGAACGTGACCTTCTTCGCCGAGCGCCCGGACATCGCGCTGGTCTGGCAGTGCCTGGAAATGGCGGCAGTGAAGGAGGATGTGCAGCGCATGCCGATGCAGCTGGAAACGCTGGTGGGCGACATGGGCTCGACCCTCTCCGGTGGCCAGAAGCAGCGCCTGCTGCTGGCCCGCGCGCTGTACCGCAAGCCCAGCATCCTGGTGCTGGATGAGGCCACCGCGAACCTGGACGTAGCGCGCGAGAGCCGCATCTACCAGGCGCTGGCGCAGCTGGATATCACCCGCATCCTGATCACCCACCGCCCCGACACCATGCGCCTGGCCGACCGTCTGGTGCGCATCGACCAGGGCAGGGTGGTGGGCGATACCCGCAAGCCCACCGCAGCGGCGCCCACAGCAGCGCCGACCGTCAACCTCATTCCTGCCGTCGTTTCGCCGCCAGCAGCGGTTCCAGCAGCCAGTCCAGCAGCGAACGCTTCTCCAGAACCAGATCGGCTTTAATGCGTGCTACAGCCAGGAATGAAACCACGCCGACACGGGCACCCAGCCAGAATTGCCGGGCGCCCAGCGCCCGACAATCGCCATCCTTCACTGCACGGTGGGGCGCATATCCCTAGCGTGCGGCGCGATAGAAGCTGAGCAGGCACTCGTCGCGGGATCCATCGGTAGTGAAGTGCACGACAGTCCCGTTGGAACGAAGCTCGTAAGCAGATTCCCTGCTCACTCGTTCAGCGGCTGCATTGTGCGGGCTCGGCGGATACATGAACTGCTCAAGCGCGTAGTTTTCCTTCAAGGACGCAGCGGGATAGCAATGACCCTGTTCCAGCTTGGCATAGAAGAAACTGATTCCCTGCATTAGGCGCGGATGGATCCGGAATTCGGTATAGGCGATCCGGTAACCGTCGCGGGTCTCGATCGGGCTTGACCTGAAAACGACGGGGTCGGCATTGCTGCTGCCCTGCTGCTTGAATTCACCTGCGCCCATGCTTCGGAAGAAATCGAAGCCCACCGGCCAAGGGGCATCGGCAAGCTTCTGAATCACGTCCTCAAGTGAATTCTCGTTGCTGTCCTTGCCTCGGGCGCCGTCTTCAGCACAGGCCTGGAATGCGAGTGACAGGGTCAACGCCAACAGCGGCAGCAGGAAAGGCTTCCGGGAGAGATTGAGGTTCATCGTTCCTGTTCCTGGAAATGGCCGCCAAGTCGCCACATGGAAGCCACCTCATCGCCAGCTCCGCGCGGAGCGTGGGCATTGCGGTTCCGCGACGGCGCCGGCCGTCAACCTCATTCCTGCCGTCGTTTCGCCGCCAGCAGTGGCTCCAGCAGCCAGTCCAGCAGCGAACGTTTCTCCAGAACCAGATCGGCTTTGAGGCGCATGCCCGGGGTCAGTGCCAGTGCCTTGCCATAGGCCTGCATCTGCTGGTCGTCCAGCGCGGCCAGCAGGCGGTACTGGCTTTCCACGGCCTGCAGGTCGGCGGGCAGTTCCTCCGGTGACGTCGGTGAGCGCGCGATCTTGACGATCCGGGCGCGGCCGACGCCGAACTTCTGGTAGGGGAAGGCGTCGTACATCAGCCGCACGTCGGTGCCGACATTGACGAAGGCGATGGCCGAGGAGGGCACCCACAGCTCGGCGAACAGCTGCGAGCCTTCCGGCATCATCACCCCGAGCGTGCGCCCGGCGGTGACCGTGGCGCCCGGCTTGGCCTGCAGCCAGGTGACCTGCCCGGCGGACTGCGCCACCAGATTGAACTGCGTGCCCAGCTTGTAGTTGATCGCCTTCTCGCGTGCGCCCAGCAGTTCGGACAGCGCGGTGGCGCGGTTGGCGTCACGCTCGGCCTTGAGGCGGCCCAGCTCGTGCCGCATCTGCTCGTGCTCCTGTTCCAGCTGGGCAATGCGCGTCTGCACTTCGGCCACCGATTGGCGCACGTTCAGTACCCGCACCTCCGCGTCGCGGTACTGCAGTTCGGATACCAGCTTGTCCGCGCGCAGGCGGCCCAGGTCGTGCACGGTCTTCTCGGCGATGGCCTGCTGTTGCTGGTACAGCGTGACGTTGTCACGCAGTACCGAAAGCTGGCGGGTGGTGCCCAGCATGCGCTCGCGGATGCCGGCCTCCTGGCTTTCCAGGGATGCTTCGGTGGCGCGTTCGCGATCGACCGACGCCTGGGTGAGGCGCTCGGCCATGCCGGACAGGGTGGCCCCGGTGCTTTCGCCGGTGTCGATCACCGAATCCACCGAGACGCTGACGATGGGGTCGCCCTGGCGGACCTTCGCGCCTTCCTCCACATGCACGTTGCTGACGATGCCCGAGCGCTGGCTGATGATCGGCAACAGGCCGCGCGAGGGGACCAGCGCACCGGATACGGTTTCCTTGCGCGGGAACGAGGTGGTCACCAGGAACAGTACCGCCAGGCCCAGCAGCGCAACCACGAAGCCGGTGGCCAGCCACATGCCGACACCGGGGGCCTGCACCGGGGAGCCGAAGCGCTGCGTGGCGGCCTCGATCGCTTCGTTGCGGAACAGCGGAATCACATCCGCCGTCTCATCCTTTCTGGCTGGTTCCATGTGGCCTGCGGTGCCGCGTCGTTGCGGAGAGTGGGATGGGTAGGGACATCATCGCGCGGTTCGGGGCGCAAGGCAGCCATGGCCACCGGCCACGTCCACGTAGTAGTCGTAATCGTCGCGCAGGCCGAAACCCACCCGCCAGGAGATCGGGAACACGTTGGCCGGTTGGTCGGAGACCTGGGTCTGCAGGGTGACCGTGCGGCCATTGAACGTGACCGGTGCGGTGGCTTCGGCATAGCGGACCGGTTGTAGGCCGTGCATCGTCCAGCGGCGTCGCTGCACCAGGCTGGCCTGTGGGTAGGTGGACAGGTTCACGCCGGAGGCTTCCAGTGCGACATCGGTGCCGGTGTCGAGCAGGACGAGCTCGTCGCGCTTGCCGATGCGCATCGGCAGGCGCAGCGAGTACTGGCCGCCCCACAGTGCAGAGGTGGTTGCCAGGGGTTGCCGGCAGGTATCGGCAGGCAGTGCCTTCAACAGCTCCAGCTCGGTGGGCCGCAGCACCAGCGGACCCAGCCGATACAGCAGGTCCAGGCCGATGATGTTGAACTCGATCTGGTCGGTGACCGTAAAGGCGACGTTGCTGAAGTGCAGATCGCCCAGCTGCACATCGACCGGAGCGGCCAGGCCGATCGCCACGGTCTGCCCGGGCCGCGAATTGTCGGTGGCGAAGTTGTCGGTCACCGCCAGGCCCATCGCCTGTGCGGCCTTGCGGCTGATATGCGAACGGGTGGCGCCGGTGTCGATGATGAAATCGGAGTCGATGTCGCGCTGCTTTCCATCCTGGCCGCCCCGGATCTTGCCGCGGATGACAGGAACACCGGCCTTGGCCGACAGCGGCAGGCGGGTTCCGGCAGGCGGCGGTGCGGCCAGCGTGGCCGATCGCGGCCATTGGCTGAAGGACTCGAACGCGGGGGCGGTGATGCCGCTTACTTCCTCGCCTGCACGCAGCGACGGCGCGACATGCTGTTGATAGAGCGCGCGGACCTTCTGCATGTCGGCGGCCCAACCGGCGATGTCGCCTTCCAGCAGACGGTTGCCGGCACGCAGGCTCCGGCACAGGTACATGACCCCCTGGCTCTTTTCGGCCACCACGGCAGCGTCGGCGATACAGGTGTCGGCCCAGCGATTGGACTGGGCGATTTCGCCACGCGTGCGGTGGTAGCCGGCACGTGCGGCCAGCCGTGCCGTGGTATTGGATTTGCCGATCCGCTCCAGGGCCGCGCTGTTGCCCTGCATCACCGCTACGGTGATGCCATGGCTGTCTTCAGCGACCACATCGCGGGCCCCGGCGGGGGCGGCCACGCCCAGTGCGATCACTGCGGACATCAGGAATTTCATTGCCTCAGCTCCTCTGTGACACGTATCGGCCGCCCGGTCTCCCGGGCGGCCGATGTTCCGGTGCAGCGTCAGAACCCGCTGATGACCAGGTTGAACTGGCCGGTGAACGAGTTGGTGTTCGGATCGAACGTCAGGCCGATGTTGAACGACACACCGTTACCGAAGTCCTGGTTGAAGCTGGCGTTGTAGTTGCTCACATTGAAGTGATCGGTGGTCAGGCCCAGGGTGTAGGTCTGGCCTGCATACTGGAAGCTGCCGTTACCGGCCAGGCCCCAGTTGCCATTGGTCAGATTCAGGTTCTCGGTCAGATTGAAGGTCAGGTTGTAGTCCTGCAATACCCATGTCTGGGTCGCGCTGGCTACACCGTTGCCATCAATGCTGGCGTTGGAACTGAAGGTGGTCTCGCCACCGCCGTCGCCACCACCACCGCCGCCGCCACCACCGCCACCGCCGCCATCGCCCGGATCCCACGGATCGGTCCAGTCCGGCGGATCAGGGTTGGGACCCCAGTCGTCCGGCGGGGTCACATCGACCGGCGGCAGATCGGTGGTGTCCACCTGTGCGCCACCGGAGACCAGTGCACGTTCTTCGGGGGAGAGATCACGAATTCCACTTGCAGACATCTCACAACTCCTTGTTTGTCCGATGCTGAGTACGGATGCGTCGTTGCCGCCTTCATGCGGCGCTCCGACATTTATCACACGAAGTGGACAGTGCTCTGTCAGAAAAATCTGATTCGGACAGAAGGGTGATAAACGACAAAAATGAACGCGCCCTGCGCTTGCTTTCGTTCAGCGGCCGCTTGCTGCGACACGCTAGCCCCCACCGCAGGCACTCAGGCAGCGGTCGCGTATTTCCCCGCACTTGATGTCCGGAAGGCGATTCCGGCAGAAATCCACGCTCGCCTGGCATGATCGACGAAGATCCCTGTCCTGGATTTCTTCGCAGTTGCCACCCCATTGGGATGCCGAGCCCAGGCAGCCGCTATTGCTTCCGGCGGAATGACAGCTGGCATAGTGGTCCCGACACTGGTCCATGCATTGGCGTGCAGCCGTGGTTTCACGAGCCCCCTGCGCCAGATAGGCGTCGCCATGGCTGCTGCAGGATGCCATTGCAACGACAGCCACGAATACGAGTAGTTTGCTCTGCACTGCAGCAGACCCTTTCAATTGACCGTATCAGGCTCCTCATCATCAGCCGGCCGATTCCATTTGGCCTGAGTGGCTGTGCTGATGCGGAGATTCAAACAGGATGCGATATCACTGTGCCGACTGGGTGGACCCCGAAGACATCAGGCAGGCCTTGTTTGTGATGAAATCCAGATAGATGGAGACCTTGCGCAGGCTGCCGCCGCCCAGCACATAGCGCGTCTTGCTTGGATGGTTTCCAGTGGATGTGCTCATCTGCAATTCTGCAGAGCCGTCCAAGGTCTGCACAACGGCTTCGCGCGCGACCGATGCTCTTCGCTGCTGTCCTTGTACGCCTTGAACAACACTGTGTTGAACTGAACCTGGTGGCAGAGCCACACCGATTGGCAGGGCTTCCATCAACTCGCCACTGTTACCAGTATCCAGCATTGCTTCCTGGCGCTTGCCGTCAACAGTAATGAACAACCTTGGGACGGTCTGCGTGCCGCTCAGGTCTGCCGCCGAGAACATCGGGGCGTCGCAGGCCGGAGCGGCAGATCCCTCCGCGAGCACCTGCAGGCCATCCTTGCCGATCAGGACTCGGCCGAGACGAGATAGAACATCGAGGCCAAGAAGGTTCGCAGGAATGCGTTCGCTGACGGATACCAATGGTTGCGAGATGATCAAGGGACCAAACTGGAGGGTCTGCGGCTGGGCCATCCTGCTGCGCTGTTGTGAGTCGCCCAGCACGCCGGACAGCGTGAATCCCTCCATGAGCGGGGGCGCAGTTATCGCCGCGGGATGCACTATGGTCAGTGCCGAGCCGGTGTCGACCAGAACCTCAACAGTCTTTCCGTCAATCTGCAGTTGCGCCATGTTGGGATAAGCGACACGGCCGCCGTCGTGATCCTGGCTGGACGCTACCGTAACCGTTCCTGTGTGCAGGGCGATGCGTCCTTGGCCAGATGAATCGACTTCGGGAGCGGGCCGACCGGCCATCGCGGCGTAGTCTGGAATGCGGGTGAATACATCGACGTTTCCCAATGTTTTGCCCCGCTTCTCCGCAGCGGCCCGAACGCGCTCCCGCGCCTGCATCGACAGGCGTGCCCATGCAGGCAGGTCACCCGCTACCACCTCGACGCCAGCTCGCAGTGCTCCGCAGACAGTCAGCCCGGCCAGATGCGTAGTCTGCTGCGCCATCTGGATACATTCATCTGACGCTTCGCGGGCTCCAGGAACGTCCAGCAGAACGCGGCGTTCGGCGGCCCTGGCCATCTTCTTTACGACGGTATTGGTTGCATTGACCTGCAGCTGCCGTAGTGCAGCGACATCACCTTGAGCCAGCGCTTGGCTGACCGGCGTGGGGTCGTTGAATATCTGCGTGACGCGGGTTGTCTCAGCGGCACCAGCACAGGATGAAACGAGCAGCAATGCAAGTAAAAGGGGACGCATGGGACTCCAGATGGATGCCGCGTCCGCGAACGCGGCATCCCAAGAGGGATCAAGGACTCTTGTTGTAGAGGAACTGGGCTTCGCCCTTTATGTCGTTGTCCGCTGAGTTGTAGATCAGGTTGATCTGAAAGCCGAAGCCTGCGCCGATATCCCAGTAGTAACCACCATTGACGGTGGAGGTCCAGGAACCTTCGTTCAGCTGCCACTTGAGAAGACTGCCATCGTTGCCGACGAAATCCAATGTGCCCTTGCCGTCCTTGAAGGTGCCGTCGGTGTTGAACTTCAGCTCGGTGCTGACCGTCCACTGGCCGAATTCATTGGGAATCGGGTAGGTCAACACCGCTTTGTTGAAGCCCGGCTCGCCATTCTCGCCCGGCGTGTAGGTCAGCTTGCTTTCAAAAGGCTTGACATCGATGAAGGTGAAGTCTGGCTGTCCATCGCCGTCACCACCGCCGTCGCCACCACCTCCATCACCGCCGCCACCGCCACCGCCGCCGCCGCCATCGCCCGGATCCCACGGATCGGGCCAGTCCGGCGGATCCGGGTTGGGACCCCAGTCGTCCGGTGGGGTCACATCGACCGGCGGCAGATCGGTGGTGTCCACCTGCGCGCCACCGGAGACCAGTGCGCGTTCTTCGGGGGAGAGATCACGAACTCCACTTGCAGACATCTCACAACTCCTTGTTTGTCCGATGCAGATTACGGATGCGTCGTTGCCGCCTTCATGCGGCCCTCGGACATTTATCACACGAAGTGGACAGTGCTCTGTCAGAAAAATCTGATTCGGACGGAAGGGTGATAGACGATAAAAATGAACGCGCATCGCACTTGCGCAACGACGATTCTTCATCTTGACGTAATGCGAATGTGCTATTTGACCTTCACGCAGTTGCTGCGCTAAACACCACACCTCACGCTCGAAGCAAGGAGTTGCACGCATGCAGGAAAATGGAATTCGCGAGCTGTCGCTGGAAGAGCTCGCACTGGTCTCTGGCGGTGCGCAGATGGACACCACCGATCTGCCGCCGGTGGATGCGTTGCCGCCGGATGACGGCGGCTGGCCGGATATCGATCCGCCAGACTGGACCGATCCGTGGGACCCGGGCGATGGCGGTGGTGGCGGCGGTGGCGGTGGCGAAGCGCCGCCGAGCGCGTATGAGCAGGTCGATGGACAGGCTGACACCGTCGCGCGTGAGGTGGAGGCACTGATCAAGGCCGATCCGGGTTATCAGAGCCAGGAGCTGGGCACGGTGATCTACCGCGACGCAGTGACCGGTGAAATCAAGACCAGCCCACTGGCGCGCGGTGATGCCAGCAATCCCGGGGCCATCAGCTATCCGCTGCTGGAGTGGGGCATCTCGCCGGGCCAGGTGGTGGGCATCATCCATTCCCATCCGGCCGGGGTCTTCCCGTCGGAGACGCATGAGGTCAACAAGTACCCGTCCGACAACCGCACCGTTGGCGGCGTGGCCTATGAGGGCGGGGACTGGGGTGTGGCCGATCTGCTGCGCGACAACGGCATGAATGCCGAAGAGTTCCGCTACTACATCATCGGGCCCGACGGTGTGACCCGTGAGTATGATTTCAACGACCGCGATGCGGAAACACTGGGTACGACGCTATGAAGATAGAGGCCGCATGGGCGGTGGCCGTTCTGGCCGTGGGCGCAGCAGCCTGTGCGCCGGTGGCGCGTGCCGATTCGCCAGGGCTGGCGATGCTGCGCAGCGAAGATGGACTGCCTGCCAACCGCTACACCTCGCAACACCAGATGAGTTGTGGCAGCCGCGTGTTCGAGCTCGTGGTGGAATCACCGGGTCCGGTCAGGTTGACTGGCCTGAAGGTGGATGGCGTCGCGGTTCCTGCCGCGCAGCTGCAGGCCATCAATGCACAGGTACCGGAGCGCTCCTGGTTCCAGGGCATCGCCTCGTCCTGCACGTCGGCCCGCCAGTCGCTGACCCTTCAGCTGTCATCGCCGCAGGGGGCAGTGACCATCCCGCTTTCGTTCAAGGATGGCGTGCTGGTTCCGGCGGCACCCGCCCGGTAACGCAGGTGCTGCAGGCTGCCGGCCCCTGCGCGGGGCCGGCCGCGCGACCGCCCGTCAGAAGCGGGAGGCCGCCGGGACGGACACCCGGCGCGGTTCCCCGGGGAAGTGCCCGTTGCGCGCGATGAAGCCGCTGGCCGCATACACCTTGTCGAACAGGTTCTTGACGTTGGCCTGGAACTGCCACTGCTTCCACGTGGTCTTCCAGCTCATGTCGAATACGGTGTAGGCCTTCACACTCTGTCCGTCCAGGCTGATGCGCTCGCCGACATGGTCGGCACCGAAACCAATGGCCGAGTTCAGCGCAGGCAGGTCGTAACGCGTCCACAGGCCGAGCGTGTTGCGCGGTGCATTGGCGAAGCGGTCTCCGGAGGCGTTGGTGATGCCGTTCGGGCCCGCATCCTTCACCCGTGCGTCGTTGTACGCGTAGGTGAGGTTCACCACCCAGCGATCGGTCACATCGGCCAGCAGATCGAGTTCCATGCCGGTGCTGCGCACCAGGCCCAGCGCGGCGAGCTGGTTCACGCCTGCGGTCACTTCGCCGGTGGCCTGCACGATGTTGCTGCGGTCGATGCGGTAGGCCGCCATGTTCAGGGTCACACGCTCGGCCAGCAGCGACTTCATGCCTATCTCCCACTGTTTGCTGCGTTCAGCGTCGAACGGGCCGCCGGCAGCACGGTCCTGGTTGGCCGCGCTCTGTGGCACGAATCCGCTGGCCACGTTCGCGTACAGGTTCAGCCCCTGGCGTACAGTGAAAGTGCTGCCCAGCCGCCAGCTGAGGTCGTGCCCATCCACGCTGCTGCCGCCGAGGCGATCCTCGTCCTTGAAGCCATCCCAGCGCAGGCCGGCCAGCACATGCCAGCGCGTGCCCAGCGCAAGTTCGTCCTGCAGGTAGCCGCCGTAGCGGGTGCTGCGCGTGGAGGTGCTGCGCCAGGGCAGGGTAGTCAGAGCGTAGTCGTGCCAGGTGCTGGCGCCATACACTGGATTGAACAGGTCGATGCCACGCACCGGCCCCGCACCGCGCGCGAGGTCGGCACTGTTGGCGGTCTGCGCGGTGAAGTCGGCATCGAGCTGGTACACGTCAGCGCCGAACAGCACTTTATGCTCGATGCGGCCGGTACTGACCCGCCACACGGCATTGCCGTTGACAGTAAACGCCTCGTTGTCGCGGATCTGGTTGCGCAGCTGGCGCGTCATCCACTCGGCCACGCCATCGCGATCGCGGTCGATCAGCCCCATCGGCTCGTGATACATCTGGTGCTCGTTGTTGGTGAACCATCGCGCGGCGAAATCCACATCCACATTCGAGGCCGGCGCGAAGCGATACTGCGCCAGGGCGACCTTCGCGCGCATGTCGAGGAAGTCGCTGGCCTCGTTGTGGTTCCAGCGGCGATCGGTCAGGAACGTACCTGCGTCATTCACCGGTACACCCCGCAGGCGGTGGCCGCCCAGGTTCTGGGTGATGTCGGTGAACTGCAGGGTCAGCTCGCCGGTATCGCCCACATCGAAGGCCAACGATGCATCGCCGATCACGCTTTCGCTGTCGGTGTTCCAGCGCACACCCTGCTCGGTGTCGCCGTACAGACCGGCGCGGTAGCGCACGCGGCCGGCCGCATCCAGGGGGCCGGTGGCCTCGACCGAGCCGGCGCGGAAATCCTCGTTGCCCAGCTGGACTTCGATGCGGCGCTCAGCCGTGGCCCGGGGTTTGCGGGTCACATAATTGATGACGCCGCCGGCATCACCACCGCCATACAGTGCGCCGGCCGGACCCTTCAGCACCTCCACCCGCTCGATGTTGAACAGCTGGGGCACCGCGAAGCCCGCATACGGGTCGCCGCGCAGGCCGTCATAGAGCACGTTTTCCTGCCGGAAGCCACGCAGGGTCACGCCCGCATAGCTGAAGAAGCTGATGCCGCTGATGCTGCGGTACAGGTCGGTCACCTGGCGCGCAGCCTGGTCGTCGATCAACTCGCGTGGCACCACCTGCACCGATTGCGGCACCAGCTCCAGCGGGGTATCGGTGCGGGTGCCAACCGCGGCGTCGTCAACCCGGTACAGCGTCTGAGCACGGCCACGCACTTCGACCTTGTCGAGCTGGGTGGTCGCGGTGGTGGGTGGGGCGGCGGCCTGTGCCAGGGGCGCCAAGGGCAGGGCGAGGGCCGCGCACAGCGCGCGGCGGCGGAGCGGGAATAGGGTCATGGGAGGGGATTGGCAACCGCAAATGAGAAAGATTAGCATTTGCAGTGATGCTGTGCCTATTCCCTGATGGCGCGATGGACATCTGGGCACGTGCGGAGGACGTTACGCCCGTATCGTCGCAACCTCCCTCCGGCCCGCGGCCTCGGTCATCACGACGGCGAGCTGCTTGAGCGAGTAGGGCTTGCGCAGCAGGGTGAAGCCGTGGCCGGGGTCGCGTGCCAGCAACTCGCTGTAGCCGCTGGTCAGGATGATGGGCAGATCCGGAAAGCGATCGCGCACGTGCCGGGCCAGTTCCAGGCCGTTGGTGCCGGGCATCACCACGTCGCTGAACATCACATGGAACCGCGTGGCGTCCTGTTCCAGTTCGGCAAGTGCCTCATTGGCGTTGCGGGCCAGTACCACCTCATAGTCGAGTTCGCGCAGGGCTCCGACCGCGAACTCGGCCACATCCACGTTGTCCTCCACCACCAGCACGCACAGCCCGTGCCCGTGCAGCAGGCCCGGCTGTGCCGCCGGCCGCGCCACCGTCTCGCTGGAACGGGTGAGCGGCAGATACAGCGTGAACCGGGTACCGACGCCAGCCTCGCTCTTGACGTCCACCTCGCCTTCGGACTGCTTGACGAAACCGAATACCTGGCTGAGGCCCAGGCCGGTGCCGGCACCAATGCCTTTGGTGGTGAAGAAGGGTTCGAAGATGCGATCCACCACGCCCGGGTCGATGCCAGAGCCGGTATCGGTCACGCTGATGGCGGCGAAGTCACCTTTCAGCGGTGCCGCGAAGCGGACCGAAGGCACCGCTGTAACCTGCTCGACGTCGATGGTGACCGTGCCGTGGCCGTCGATCGCATCGCGCGCATTGACGGCGATGTTGATCAGCGCGGTGTCCAGCTGGGTGCGGTCCAG
This sequence comes from Stenotrophomonas sp. STEN008, assembly GCF_056760435.1. Taxonomy (NCBI): domain Bacteria; kingdom Pseudomonadati; phylum Pseudomonadota; class Gammaproteobacteria; order Lysobacterales; family Lysobacteraceae; genus Stenotrophomonas; species Stenotrophomonas sp. STEN008. Next base: position 77,066 of record NZ_JBRRET010000015.1, read on the forward strand.
CAGCACCGGCAGCGGGCGATCAGGCAGGTTGACCGACACCTGGATGCGTGCCCCCAGTACCGTGGTGATGATGTCCGACAGGGCCTGCACGCTCTCGCACAGGTCGAAGACCTCCGGTGACAGGCTCTGCCGGCGCGAGAAGGCCAGCAGCTGCGCTGTCAGCCGTGTGGCCCGGTCCGACGCATTGCCGATTGCCTGCACGTAGCGGCGTCGCGGATCTTCCGCCGGCCAGGTATGCAGCAGCATGTCCACCGAGCCGGTGATGACCTGCAGCAGGTTGTTGAAGTCGTGCGCGACGCCTCCGGTGAGCTGGCCGATGGCTTCCAGCTTCTGCGACTGCCTGAGCTGCTCACGGGCCCGCACCAGTTCCAGGTGCGCCTCGCGCGCCTGTTCGGTGATCGCGGCCACCTGGCGGCTGTGCAGGTCGCGCTCGATCACGCGTTCGGTCTGCTCGCTGACCACGCAGATGATCCCGGCGACGGCACCGCTGGCATCGCGCAGAGGCGAATAGGAGAAGGTCCAGAAGGTCTCGCGCAGCGTGCCGTCGCGGTCCATCATCAGCGGCAGGTTCTTGAAGCTGCGGCTGCGGCCCGCGAACGCCGCATCGATGGCATGCTCCACATCGGCCCAGACGTCAGACCACACCACGTCCAGGCGGTTGCCCATGGCGCCGTGCAGCTTGTCACCCAGCATCGGCAGGTAGGCATCGTTGAAGAAGAATGCCTTTTCGCTCTGGCCCCAGGCGATCCACAGAGGTTCCGGAGAGTCGAGGATCATCGCAAGCAGCGTGCGCAGCTCGCAGGGCGCGTGTGCCGCCGCCGGCGAGCGTGCCCAGTCGCTGTCCTGCAGCAGGCGATAGGCAAGCTGGTCGGGTGCGGAGACGGGAAGGGGGAAAGGATGCATGGCCGTCGGCGCGGGAAGGTGCGGCAGCATAGCCGAACCGATGTCAGCAGGGCCTGCACATCGCCAATGGGTCGGGGCAACCGCAGCGGCTAGCCTGGCTCCTGGCCTGGTTGCCCGGCCAGGGCGTGCCGGCCTGCCGGCGTCAGGTCGATGTCCGCATCCTCGGCCTGCACCGCAAAGCCCGCATTCACTGCCCAGGTCGCAGCGTCACCGCGCACCGGCTGCGCGTCGGCGATGTCCTGCAGGATCCTGATCTGCGCTGCGGTCAGCTCCATCGCCTCATACCCCCAGCAGCGACGGGAGCTGCCACTCCGAAACACGCGCATGGCTGATCGGCTGGTGGCAGCCGCAACGCTCGCAGCGGAACAGGGCACCGCCTGGCAGCTGCAGCAATGTGTCCTCACTGGCGGAGGTGGTCTCCGCGCAATGGTGGCAGGTGACGGTGAGCGCGGTGATGCGTTCAACGCCACCGGACAGGTTGAAGACGGCTTCGAAAGCGCGGATGACAGGGTGGGACATAACCGCTCGCGAGTAGTACACGTCCGCATCCTCGCCTGCCACCCGTGACGGCGCAGTCAGCTGTGTGCATCGGCCGCATCAAGACACCCCGCCGTCAGAGCTTTCTTCAAAGCTCCTTCTTCTTGCCGCTCAGATCCAGCGGCGTGTCATCGCCCTTGCGCTCGCTGGACCAGACTTCAAGACTCTTGTTGCAGCGGCTTTCGCGTGCGGCGACCTGCGGCGGCAGGTCCTTCAGGTGCGGTGATTCCTGGCAGCCCGAATGCATGGCCGTGTCGTCATAGGTGGCGCAGGCAGCGAGCGAGGCAAGCATGACGGCATAGACCGAGGCGCGGAGCGCGGCGGGGGCGAAGCAGGTAGGCATGGACGGCATCCTGGGAAAGTGGGGGTGCCCTGATTCAATAATGTGACCCCGTGCCGACGCAATCGGTCTGCCTGCACTTGTTATTCAGTAACAAGTGTGGCGATACTCTGCGGTTGTGGCATCTGCGGGCTACGCGACGCAGATCATGAACAGTGCGGACAGCGCCAGCATCAGCATGAAGACCCGCCGGCTCAGGGCCAGGCAGGCCAGGCAGGCGGCCAGGGCCCAGGCCGCCAGCAGGACGCAGGTGAGCAGCCACAGTCCGGTGGTCATCAGTGACCCCGCAGCGATGGCCGACAGAGCGGACGCCTTGAACAGCGCGATACCCAGCACACTGCCCAGCACGCCGGCCTGCAGGGCGACCGCGTCATGGTGGACAGGGGCTCGGCGGGGAGGCATTGCGGTCCGGACGATCGACCAAGGGGTGTTGATCGAAGTCTGCCCGAACGGATATCCACGCCATGTGTAGTACCGTCGGCGGCCGCCGCAGGCCTGCCTGTCGCGTGCGGCGCTGCGGGACGGCCGGAGGACAGCAGTGTCAGTGACTGCGGGCGACCGTGCGTGCGCGGTTCTTTTCCAGCATCACCGCTACGCACCACAGCAGCAAGCCACCGAAGGCCGTGGCTGCGCCGACATAGCCGGTGGTGGCGGGACTGAAGCCGGCGCTGATGGCCATGCCACCCAGCCACGGCCCCAGCGCGTTGGCGGTGTTGAACGCGGCATGGTTGGAGGCCGCAGCCAGCGTCTGCGCTTCTCCCGCCACATCCATCAGGCGGGTCTGCAGCACGGCGGCGAGCGCACCCATGGTGCCCACGGTGATGATCATCGGGCCGATGGTCCACACCGACTGCGCAGCCAGCGGATACAGCAGCAGCATCACGATCGACCACGCCAGTACCAGCGCGGCGGCCTTGAAGTGGAATCTGTCCACCAGCCAGCCGCCGGCGATGTTGCCGATGATGGCGCCGATGCCGAACACACCCACGGCGAGCGGCATCCACGATTCGGCAACCCCGGTCACCTGCACCAGGGTCGGCGCAAGATAGGTGAACACACAGAACATGCCGGCGAATCCGACCGCACCGATGGCCAGTGCCAGCCATACCTGCGTGGTGTTGAAGGCGCGCAGCTCGCGCATCGGCGAGGTGCGCACCTCCTCCGGGTCGGGCAGCAGGAAGCGCGCGATCATCGCAACGGTGGCAATGGCCAGCAGGGTGACCAGCGCAAACGCCGTACGCCAGCTCAGTTGCTGGCCCAGCCAGGTGGTGAGCGGGTTGCCGATCAGGATGGCGATGGACAGGCCGAGCAGCACGCGCGACATCGCCTGGCCGCGCTGGCCGGCCGGGCTGATCGCCGCCGCTACCAGCATCGCCACGCCAAAGTAAGCGCCATGCGGAAGACCCGCGACGAAGCGCGCGATGAGCATGGTGGCGTAGTTCGGTGCCAGCGCGCTGGCCAGATTGCCGACTGCATAGAAGCCCATCAGCGCCAGCAGCAGGCGACGGCGTGGGAAGCTGGCGCCGACAAACGCCAGGACCGGTGCACCGACCACCACGCCGATCGCGTAGGCGCTGATGAGATGGCCGACCTGTGTTTCGGTGATCGACAGGCCACGACTGATTTCCAGCATCAGGCCCATGCTGGCGAACTCGCTGGTACCGATGGCAAAGCCGCCGAGCGATAGGGCGAGGATGATCAGGGTGCGCTGGCGGGGCGTCAGCTGCGCGGCCAGGGAGGAATTGGGGCTCATGCGGGGGCGCAGGGGGCGGGGGAGCAGGCTATTGTACTGCTGCACCGCAACAGGGGGCATCGCCGGCTGCCAAGAATCAGCGTCCGGCCAGTGGTAGTGCTGCGCACCGCATGTTGACGGGATCTCCATTTCCATGAACATCTCCATAGCGGAGCAGAGCACCGTGCGGGTGCCTGCCCAGGCAGCTGCATCGCTGTCTACCGCGAGACCTCCGCGGTTGGACAATCGCGGATGCACGGTTGTTACACCCTTCGTTCCCTGTCGCGGCGGTCTCCGGGCCGGTGCGTGGCCTAGCTCAAGGTGCTCCATGACACTTTCCATCCGTACTGAAATGCCGGCCGACATCGCCGCCATCCATGCCCTGACCACCGCCGCTTTCGCCACGGCCGGACACAGCAGTCACACCGAGCAGTACATCGTTGATGCGCTGCGCGAGCGCGGCGAGCTGAGCATCTCGCTGGTGGCCGACGCGGCCGGAGAAGTCATCGGCCACGTCGCTGTTTCGCCGGTGTCCGTCAGCGACGGCAGCAGCGGCTGGTACGGCCTGGGCCCGATCTCGGTGCTGCCGGAGCGACAGGGGCAGGGCATCGGTACCGCATTGATGCGCGCGGCCATCGAGGCGCTTCGCCAGCAGCACGCGCGAGGCTGCGTGTTGCTGGGCGAGCCGGCGTACTACGCTCGTTTCGGCTTCCGCGCCGAGCCGGGGCTGGTGCTGCCGGGCGTTCCTGCCGAGTACTTCCAGGCGCTGTGCCTGCAGCCGCCACTGGCGCAGGGAGAGGTGCGCTACTCCCGGGCGTTCGAAGCGACCCACTGATCGCGGGCGTTCAGCCCGCGTGCCGAAGATGGATCAGCGGATACGGACGGCCCTGTGAATCCAGCGCTGAGCGGCCGGTCTCGATGAAGCCCATGCGCAGGTAGAACCCCACTGCCTGCGCATTCTGTGCATTGACGTCGGTGCTCAGCTGCGGATGCAGGGCCAGCGCGTGCTGCAGCAGCTGGCGGCCGATGCCGGTGCCGCGCACGTCCGGGTCGATGAACAAGGCTTCCAGATGCGTCCCGTCGATCAACATGAAGCCCAGAGGACGATCATCTGCATCCACGGCCACAGTGGTCGGCGCCCGGGGCAGGAAACCAGCCACTTCGGCATCGATGGCCAGGCGGTCTTCAGGGCGGAGGAAGTCGTGGGTGGCGTCGACGGCGCGGCGCCACAGGTCGACGAGTGCGGCACCGTCATCGGCGCGCGAGGGGCGCAGGGTGGTCATGGGCGGGAACGTGAAGCGGGCAGGCAGCACAGTATGACGTCATTCTGGCATCCGCTGCGCAGCCCGGCGTTACACTGTGCGCCTGAGCTCTGCCGCCTCACGGAAACTGCCATGACCGACGCTCCGGGTGTACCGGTGCACGACGCCGACGAACAGTGGATGCGCCATGCGTTGGCGCTGGCCGAGCGCGCGCAGCGCGAGTTCGACGAGATCCCGGTCGGTGCGGTGCTGGTCGGTGCCGACGGCCAACTGCTGGGTGAGGGCTGGAACCTCAATATCGCTTCGCACGATCCCAGCGCGCACGCCGAGATCGTGGCGATGCGTGCCGGCGGCAAGGCGCTGGCCAACCATCGACTGTTGGGCAGCACGCTGTACGTGACGCTGGAGCCCTGCGCGATGTGCGCGATGGCAATCGTGCATGCGCGCGTGTCGCGGCTGGTCTACGGTGCCAGCGACCCGAAGACCGGTGCCTGTGGCAGCGTGTTCGACCTGCTGGGCGACGCGCGCCACAACCACCGCGTGGAGATCCACGGCGGGGTGCTGGCCAAGGAGGCGAGCACGCGGCTGACCAACTACTTCCGCGCCAAGCGCGGCAAGCCGCCCCTGTTGCTGGAAGGCCCGGCGGACGAGGGATGAGCAGCGAAAGGGTATGATGGGCGCCCCTTTCCTTTCCCGGCGGCCCGCGGGCCAGCCCTGCAGCGAGACGACACGATGGTGGAGAACGGCGCGGCCAACGAGCGATTGATCTGGATCGACCTGGAAATGACCGGGTTGGATACCGACAACGATTCGATCATCGAGATCGCCACCGTAGTGACCGATGCCCAGCTCAACGTGCTGGCCGAAGGACCGGAATTCGCCATCCATCATCCGCTGGAGACGCTGGAGGCGATGGACGAGTGGAACCGCAACCAGCATCGTCGTTCCGGCCTGTGGCAGCGCGTTCTGGACAGCAGCGTGACCCTTGCCCAGGCCGAGGCGCAGACGGTGAATTTCCTGGCGGAGTGGATTCCGGCTGGCCTGTCGCCGATGTGCGGCAATTCGATCTGCCAGGATCGCCGCTTCCTGCACCGGCAGATGCCGCGCCTGGAGAAGTACTTCCACTACCGCAACCTGGATGTGTCCACGGTGAAGGAACTGGCCAGGCGCTGGGCGCCGGGCGTGGCCGCTGGCGTCGGCAAGAACAGCAGCCACACCGCACTCAGCGACGTGCATGATTCGATCAACGAGCTGCGCCACTACCGCCGGTTCATGGGCGCGCTTTCAGGGTTGCCGGCCGCCTGAACGACAACGCCGGGCATGGCCCGGCGCTACCCATCGTTCAACCGCGTGGCGCTACTATCGGCCCATGAACGAGCCGATCCTGCTGCCGCGCGATATCGCCCACGACGCCCGCGACTGGTCCGACCTGCAGCGGGCGGTGGCACTGCTGGAGGCGCCGACCCTGACCGCGCGCATGGCCAACCTGGTCGGCACGCCGCTGGAGTTCGCAGTGAAGGCCCTGCCGACGTCGGTGTCCAGCCGCATCCACGGCGCGGTGCAGGCGGCGCTGTCGAAATCCGCGCAGGCGGCGCTGTGGAGCATGGACAATTCACCCGGCAAGGGCGCATCCACCCGCTGGCACAAGGTGGCTGCCGCAACGTCCGGCGCGGTCGGCGGTGCCTTCGGTTTTGCCGCGTTGTTCATCGAACTGCCGGTGTCGACCACCATCATGATGCGCGCCGTGGCCGATGTGGCGCGCAGCGAAGGCTTCGACCTGTCCGAGTTCAGCACACGCCAGGCCTGTCTGGAGGTGTTCGCGCTGGGCGGCAATTCGCCGCGCGACGACGCCAGCGAGACGGGCTACTACCTGGCCCGCGGCTTCACCACCGATGTGATGCGCCACCTGTCGGCCGAGCTGGCCGGCCGCGTGGTGACCGGCCGCGACCTCACCCTGGGCGTGGCCCCGAAGGAGGCCGGCAAGCTGTTGGCCAAGCTGGTGGAGAAGGTCGCCGCGCGTTTCGGTGTGGTGGTGACCGAGAAGTTCGCCGCGCAGGCGGTCCCCATCGTGGGTGCTGCCGCCGGCGCCACGCTCAACACCATGTTCACCGACTACTACCAGGACATGGCACGCGGGCATTTCATCGTGCGCCGGCTGGAGCGCAAGTACGGTGAGGATGTAGTGCGCACCTGCTATGACCGCGTGGCGCATGGCGGCGCCCTGATCGAGCCGACGCTGTAACCGGTGTCGGGGGGGGGGGGGCGGGCTGTGGGGGGGGGTTGGGTCGGCCCCGGGGGGGCGGCCGGGGGGCGGCGGTAGGGACC